>JAITPE010000032.1 GCA_031289575.1 Spirochaetia bacterium
CGTAGAGGTATATAAACTCTATAACATCAATGACCTTGCGGACATGAGCGCAAAAAACAACAATATGGCAACCATAAACTTAGACCCGACCATTGATGAGCGCATACCCGACAAGTACAGGATAGACGCTGTCGACAACCGTAACTTAGTCTACAAAGGCAAGAAAGAAGAGCAGGCCGACAAGAAAGAATAACATTAACTATGCTACGGCAGCCCCGCCTGCAATAAAAAAGGCGTTACGAAAGTAACGCTTTTTTTATTTCTATACTTAAAGGCCATTCCGCCGCCTTATTTCTTGGCTTTCTTCTCTTTGCTTTCTTTTTTGCCTTCTTTTTTCTTGTCGGTCTTTTTGTCTTTCTTGTCGGCCTTCACTGCCGGCTCGATTTTAACCCTTTCAACTAATTCAACACTCGCCATCTCCGCGTTGTCGCCGGTTCTTCTGTCTAAAAGATACATCCTTGTGTAGCCGCCTTTCCTGTCTCTAAAACGCACGGCAATATCCTCAAAGAGTTTCTTTATTACATCTCTGTTCTTTATAGACTTCATTACTTCACGTTTATTGTGAAGCTTGCTCGCATCTTCCGACTCAGGAATAGCGAGATTCCTCTTTGCGCGGGTAATTATGCGCTCAGAAAGTTTTTTGAGGACGCGCCCTTTCTGCTTTGTGGTAACAATTCTTTCATGAATAAGCAAAGAAGTTATCATATTATCGAACATCGCGCTTCTATGGCTCGCGTTTTTTCCCAGCTGTTTAACGCTATTTTTATTTCTCATTGCCCTAAAACCTCACCTAGTCTTTTAAGCCAAGGCTAAGATGGAGAGTCTCCAGCTTAGTCTTAATTTCTTTTAAAACCGCCTCGCTGTAATGCTTGGACTTCTTGAGCTCATCCTCGGTCTTGCGGACAAGCTGCTCAAATGTTGAAACATCCTGCGTCTTCAATGTATTGTAGGCGCGTACGGAAAATTCAATCTCATCAATCGATTTCCCAAGAAGCGAACGCATTTTCTCAATATTCTCATCTACTTCCTCGACCTCTTCCTCGACCTCTTCCTCAAAATTAATAAAGATAGTCATATGCTCTTTTATAATTTTTGCGGCATGAGCCAAGGCGTTATCCGGAGATATTGAGCCGTCTGTCCATATTTCAAGTATCAGCTTGTCATAGTCAGTTCTTTGGCCGACACGGGTATCTTCCACCTTTATGTTAACCTTCTTTACAGGCGAAAAAATAGAATCTATCGGTATTACGCCGACCGTCTCGGTATTTGACTTATTCATTTCGGCCGGAATATATCCCCGTCCGCGTTCAATCTGCACTTCCATATCAATGCTTGCGACTTCGTTGAGATGGCAAACAACAAGATCCTTTGTCATCACCTCAATATCAGGATCATTGTTAAAATCCTGGCCCGTAAGTTCTCCGGAGCCGCTTTTAACGACATGGAGCACCTTGGGCATTTCTCCTTCGTACCTGAAACACAGCTTTTTAAGGTTCAGTATTATGCGCGGCACATCCTCATAAATGCCTTCAATCGAATGGAATTCATGAGGTACGCCATCTATCTTAATAGCTGTTATAGCCGCGCCTTCTATAGATGAAAGCAAAACCCTGCGGAGCGAATTGCCTATTGTAAGGCCGTATCCTCTCTCAAAAGGTTCAGCTACGAATCTGCCGTAATTAGTCTGCAGTTCGCTGTGTTCAAGATTAATTTTATTTGGTCTTTTGAAGCCCTTTAACAAATTTTTTGGGGCCATTTTTACCTCCAATTATAAACAAGCAAAATAGTAAAAAACAGTCTTACTTCGAGTAGAGCTCAATTACCAATTGCTCATTAAAATCAGCAGCGATATCAGCCCTTACAGGGAGCCTCAGAATCTTTCCCGACTTATTTTCAAAATCGACCTCAAGCCATTCAGGTACTGATTCAGAAGCCTTGGTGAGCATTATTGAGCCTTCAAGAAACGGGTTTTGTTTAAAATTTTCACAAATCATAACCACCATGCTTTCTCTCACAAGAAAAGATGGGATATCAACAACTTTGCCGTTTACCGTAACATGCTTATGATGCACAAGCTGCCTCGCCTGATTACGGGATGTCGCAAAACCCATGCGGTAGATAACATTCTCAAGCCGCCTCTCCAGCAATGAAAGCATATTATCGCCGGTTACTCCTTTCATTCTATTAGCCTCATGGAATGTCCGCCTAAACTGTTTCTCAAGCAGGCAATAGCTGCGTTTGATCTTCTGTTTTTCACGAAGCTGCACAGCGTAATCAGACATCTTTGTGCGTCTCTTCTTCGGCGGCCCAGGAGGATACTTCTTGGTCTTAGTATGAGATGCCCCTTCTTTCAACGGGCATTTATCTGTCATGCAGCGCTGCCCCTTGAGCATCAACGGCTGCATTTCTCTTCTGCATAATTTACAAACTGGTCCGGTATATCTCGCCATTTCTATCGCTCCATCAAACCCTTCTGCGTTTTTTCGGACGGCACCCATTATGTGGAACCGGCGTAACATCTTTTATTTTAGTAACATTTATTCCAGACTGGAACAGCGATCTGATTGCGGCTTCACGCCCGATTCCAGGTCCTTTTACAAATACTTCAACAGTTCTAAGCCCGGCGATTTCCAGAGCCTTTGTAGCGGCGGATTTAGCCGCCATTTGAGCCGCAAAAGGCGTTGATTTTCTTGAGCCCTTAAAGCCTTCCCCGCCGGATGTCGCCCACGAAATCACATTGCCTTGCATATCTGTAAGAGTGATTATAGTATTATTATATGTCGCCCTGATAAAAGCCTTCCCTATTGGAACATTCTTTTTTTCTTTTTTTCGGGTCCTCTTCTGTTTCACAACCGATACTCCTTATTTCTTTTTCTTTCCGGTGGCAGCGCGTCTGTTGCCCTTTCTGGTTCTTGCGTTATTCTTCGTATTTTGTCCGCGCACAGGCAATCCTCTGCGGTGTCTTATTCCTCTGTAACAGCCGATGTCCATAAGGCGTTTTATGTTCATGGCAAGTTCGCTTCTTAGATCACCTTCCACCTTTGTTGTGCTGTCAATGGTCTTTCTCAACTCATTGACTTCCTCATCAGTGAGGTCTTTTACCCTTTTATCGGGATCGACTTTCGATTCGGCTATGACCTTTTTTGACGTCGCCGGACCGATACCGAAAATATATGTCAGAGCGATTTCTATTTTTTTGTTATTGGGTAAATCAACACCTGAAATTCGTGCCATAATTCCTCTTAACCTAGTGCTTTTTTATTGTTCTAATTTTTTGTCTTTGCTTATGCCTTGGGTTACTGCAAATCACGCGCAAAACACCGTGCCTCTTTATAACCTTGCACTCACTGCAAATCTTTTTTACCGAAACTCGAACCTTCATTTATATACCTCTGCTCTGATTAAAGACTGTTCATTTAATACTGATATTTTCATCACTTAGACCTATATGTAATGCGCCCGCGCTTAAGGTCATACGGCGATAACTCAACAGTGACTTTATCGCCCGAAAGTATTTTTATGTAATGCATACGCATTTTGCCCGATATATGCGCCAGAACCACATGCCCGTTATCAAGCTTTACGCGAAACATCGCGTTCGGAAGCGGCTCTACTACTGTACCTTCAACCTCAATCGGTTCCTCTTTTGCCATTAACCCCTACCTGCGGCCTTTAATCCTCTTATTGGTAAACCCATCGTAATGCCGCATAAGCAGCTGAGACTCAATCTGCTTCAATGTGTCAAGGGTAACGCCGACCATGATGAGCAGCGAAGTTCCTCCAAAGAGGTAGGCCATTTCAGGATCAACCTGTTCCGGCCATATCTTTATAATAAAATCAGGCACTATAGCAATACAAGCAAGAAATATAGAGCCCGACAGTGTTATTCTGTTAAGAATATACATTATATAATCCGCGGTATTCTGCCCCGGCCGTATTCCGGGAATAAATCCTCCGTATTTTTTCAAATTATCAGCTATATCTGTAGGATTAAAACGGATAGCCGTATAGAAAAAACAGAAAAAGATTATCAAGCCGGCATACAAAGCCACATAGGGAATCTGCCCCGGCGACAGCCAATACTGCAGCTGATTAAGAAAAGCGTATTTGCTTCCCCCAAGCATGTTTATAATCTGCGAAGGGAACATCAATAGAGCCGAGGCAAAAATAATCGGGATAACCCCGGCGGCGTTAACCTTTAACGGCAAAAACTGGCTTGTCTGCTGAGTCATACTTCCGCCTGCTGTCATTCGCTTTCCATATTGCAATGGAATCTTTCTCGTTCCCAGTGTCAACAAAATTGAAGCGGCAATGACTAAAATAAGTATACCCGCAAGCATTATTCCCACAATAGGCTCTCCAGAGTCGCCTATTTTTTTCATGGTCTGGAAAACAGCCTGCGGAGCCCTTACAACAATACCGGCCATAATAAGCATCGAGATTCCATTTCCTATGCCGCGCTCCGTTATCATCTCTCCGAACCACATCAAAACAATAGTACCTGTTGTTATTGCGACAACCGACATTATTACAAAACCCGCTCCCGAGTCCTCAGGTACAACAGAAACTCCAGCGCCCCTCATGCTCTGCATCCACCGGGTGAGCGCGAAAGACTGAATGGCGCACAAAAAGACCGTGCCGTATTTTATATACTGATTTAATTTTTTCTGCCCTTCGTGGCCTTCTTTTGAAAGCGCTTCCAAATAGGGAAAGACCACTTTCAGCAAATCCACAATAATTGAAGATGATATATACGGCATTATTCCCAGCGCAAAAATGGTAAAGCGCTTGAGCGCTCCGCCGGCAAAAATATCAAAGAAATCCATAAATCCGGTAGACTGCGCCTCTGAGAAATAGGCGTTCAGCGCCTCTACATTTATTCCCGGAATAGGTATATGAGCGCCTATTCTGTATACAACAAAGATTGCCAGAGTAAAAAGGATTCTTTTTCTTAAATCGGGGATCTTAAAAATATTGACTACAACATTTGACATCGGATTAGCCTATTCTGCCTTTTCCTTTTTGGATGACGTCCGTATAATGGCTTTACCGCCTGTTTTTTCAATTTTTTCCTGGGCCGATTTGGAAAAAGCATCGGCTGTAACTGTAATAGCCTTTGTAATTTCACCATTGCCAAGAATCTTCACAAGGGAATCCTCTTTCATATAGCCCGCTTTAATAAAGACATCAGGATCAGCTGTGCTTATATTCATCTTTTCAAGCTGAGATACGTTTATAAGCTGGTACTCTTTTTTAAATATATTATTAAAACCGCGCTTTGGTATGCGCCTCTGAAGGGGCATCTGGCCGCCCTCAAACCCAACGCGTGACCGGCTGCCCGAACGGCTCATTTGTCCCTTTTGGCCGCGCCCAGCGGTTTTTCCGGTTCCGCTGGCATTGCCGCAGCCCACGCGTTTTCTTTTTTTTACAGATGCGGGTTTTTTAAGCTGATATAATTCCATTGTTAATTCTCACTAATTAATTTCCTTAACCTCAACAAGGTGATGCACCTTGTTGAGCATGCCGCGGATTACCGGCGTATCATCATGTTCGCGGACAGCGTTCATGCGCCGCAGTCCTAAGGCTCTCATGGTAGCCCTTTGTTTTGGGCTCTCTGTTATTATACTCTTTATCTGTTTTACTAAAATTTTTTTTGCCATGCCGCTTATTCCCAAAGTTTATTGATTGTAATATCGCGAAGCCTGGCAGCCTCTTCTAGGCTTCTTAGCTGTTTCAGGCCGTCCAATGTCGCTTTAACAAGATTCACCGGGTTTCTCGACCCCTGAGCCTTTGCAAGTATGTCCGATATTCCTGCGCGTTCAAGAACAGCGCGTACCGACTCTCCCGCAATAATTCCCGTACCCGGAGCGGCCGGCTTCAATATGACCTTTGCGGATTTAAACTTTCCTATGACCTCGTGCGGAATCGTGGCCTTTCTCAAAGATACTTTATATAGATTTTTTTTCGCGTTTTCCTTGCTCTTATCAATAGCGTCAGGAACCTCGTTCGCCTTTCCAAAACCAACTCCCACATGACCGGCGCCGTCACCTACAACAGCAAGAGCATTGAAAGAAAATCTTCGTCCGCCCTTTACTACTTTCGCGACACGGTTTATAACAACAATCTTCTCGGTTATTTCAAGACCTTCGGGGCTTACTCTCTTTCTAAAAATTTTCATGTTCTAAAACTCCAAACCATTTTCTCGCGCCGATTCGGCAAACGCCTTAATCTTGCCGTGATACAAATTCCCGTTACGATCAAAAACAACCTTCTTTAATCCTTTTTCCACAGCTTTCTCCGCAAAGAATTTTCCAAGGGCAAGCGCCGCCTCAATATTTTTTTTACTCTTAAGGCTTTTGAAATCCTCAGCCAATGTAGAAACTCCCAGAAGAGTTACGCCTTTTTCATCGTCTATAATCTGTGCGTAAAAACTTGTATTGCTTTTGGAAATGCACAGTCTCAGATTGCCTTTTTGCGCGCGTATCTTCTTCTTGATGCGCAGCTTTCTTCTAAGAAGAGTATTTTTTTTTGCTGTAGTCCTATCCATCTCTATTTCCCTGTCTTCCCGGCTTTTTTCCTTACAGCCTCATTTTTATAACGGATTCCCTTTCCTTTATAGGGTTCAGGCGGACGCAATTTTCTTATATCGGCCGCGACCTGGCCTACCATCTGCTTATTGATGCCTTTAACCTTAATTTTTGTAGGTTCAAGCACCTGAAGAACTATTCCCTTAGGAGCTTCGAATGTTATATTGTGAGAATAACCAAGCTGGAAAAGTATATTCCCGCCCTGCTGAGTAGCGCGGTATCCAACCCCTATAATTTCCAGGTCCTTTTCAAAACCCTGCGATGTTCCAACGACCATATTGTTTATTAAAGAACGGAAAAGTCCCTGCAACGCGACTAAGCTTTTTTCCTCATTTTCGGACTTTATAAGGACAACATCCCCATCCTTTGAAACAAGGACTCCGTCAAGTACATCTAACCTGTCTTCCCCAAGAGGGCCTTTCGCAGAAACAGTCTTTCCGCTGATATTTATTTCAACATTCTGCGGGACTTTTATTGGTTTATTTCCTATTCTTGACATAATTACTCACTTCTACGGTATTATTATGATATCTCACAAATTATCTCGCCGCCGACATTAAGCTTTTTGGCGGCTTTGCTTGTGATTACTCCTTTAGATGTAGAGAGTATCCACACGCCAATATTGTTAAGAACCGGCTTTAAATCCTCCGCCTTGACATAAACACGCCTGCCGGGTTTGCTTATACGTGTCAGATTTAGTATAGCAGACTCATTGACAGTGGGATATTTTAGGTATATTCTCAATATCTTCTGTTTATTGGGGGAATCAATAAGTTTATAGTTTTTTATAAACCCTTCGTCCTTCAATATTTTGGTTATAGCCACTTTCAGCTTGGAAAATGGAATATCAACCTTTAAATGTCCCGCCTGTATGGCGTTCCTGATTCTTGTCAGCATATCTGAAATCGGGTCTGTAACAGCACTCATTTTAGTTTTGCTCCGCTTACCATGATGATTTTGTAACGCCAGGGAGCTGCCCTTCGTTAGCTAATTTTCTAAAACACAACCGGCACATATCAAAACGTCTCATATACGCCCTCGGTCTTCCGCATATATGGCAGCGGTTATATTCACGTACACTAAATTTCGCCGTCCTCTGCTGCTTGGCGATCATACTTGTTTTTGCCACAATATTCTCTCCTACTGTTCCCTGAACGGCATGTTGAATTCTTTCAGCAAGGCATAGGCCTCATCCTTGTTTTTAGCCGTTGTTACAATTGTTATATTAATACCATGAATCTTATCAACTTTATCAAAATCGATCTCAGGAAAAATAATCTGCTCTTTGACCGAAAAATTATAATTTCCAAAGTTGTCGAAAGACTTTCTTGAGGTTCCCCTGAAATCACGGACGCGCGGAAGCGTAAAATTAACTAACCTGTCAAGAAATTCGTACATTCTGTCGCCGCGAAGCGTCACACGGCAGCCGACATCGTACCCTTCACGAATTTTAAAATTGGCTATTGATTTTTTCGCGACTGTTTTAACAGCCTTTTGTCCTGTGATCTGCCCCAATTCATCAACAACAGCGTTAAGAGCGGCCGTGTTTGAATGGCCGTCGCCCATGCCCACATTGAGAACAATCTTCTCAAGTTTTGGAACCTGCATAACGGTTGTGCAATTCAAATCATTGAAAAGCTTAGTCTTTATTGTACTATTGTAAAGGTCTTTTAGTCGTGTTGCCATTTTCACACCTTGTTTAATCAATGCTCTTGCCGCATTTGGAACAGACTCTGCTCTTGGCCTTGTCTGCGGCAATATTATTCTTAATTCTTACGCCTTTTTTGCACTTATCACAAAAATACATAATGTTTGATAAATGTATAGGGAACTCTTTGTTCACAGAAGATCCGTTGGGATTCTCCTGATTAGGACGCACAAACTTGGTCCTCTTGTTTATTCCCTCAACTACTACAAGGCCTTTCTTGGCGTTAATGTGAAGAACCTTGCCTTTTTTACCGCTTCTGATTCCGCTTATAACAACAACATTATCGTTTAATTTGATTTTTGTTTTCATTCCGCTTACCACTTTTATAATACTTCAGGAGCAAGTGAGACAATCTTCATAAAATTCTTGTCGCGCAGCTCGCGGGCTACCGGGCCGAATATGCGCGATCCTCTTGGCTCCCCTTTGGCATCAATTATAGCAACAGCATTATCATCAAAACGTATGTACGAACCGTCTTTTCTTCTCACCGGATTCTTTGTCCTTACTATAACCGCTTTCAGGACAGATTTAGAATGCACCTTCTTGCCTGTCGAGTCCTTTAATCCGTATGAAGGCTGTGCGTCCTGAACCGCACATACAATAATATCACCCACAGAGGCGTACCTTCTCTTTGTGCCGCCCAAAATCTTTATGCACTGCACCTTTTTTACACCGCTGTTATCCGCCACATCAAGCACTGTTTCAACCTGTATCATTACCGAACCTCTACTTCACCTTCTCGATTATTTCAACTAATGTGTACCGCTTTTCTTTTGATAGAGGCCTTGTTTCAGCCACCCGCACGAGATCTCCCACAGAGCACTCGTTCTTTTCATCGTGTCCTTTGATCTTTTTTGTACGGTGGACAGACTTTTTATACAGCGAATGCATAACCAACTCTTCTATTTCCACGACTATGGTCTTATCCATTTTATTGCTGACAACCTTGCCGGTTAACTGTTTTCTGTTAGAATTCATAGCCTTTTCCTTGATTTATCTGCTTCTGAGACCAAGCTCATATTGACGTTTAAGAGTCAATACTCTTGCAATATGCTTCTTCAGTTCCTTAATCTTTTTAGGATTCTCTACCTTGCTTGTCACCGCCTTGAATCGCTCCTTCCGCAGCTGCTCTTTGCTGTCAAGAAGGCTCTTCTCAAGCTCTTCATGCGTAAATTCCTCAATTTTACCTTTCATATCCGATCCTCTCTGATCCTCAGAAGATTAACTATTTTTCAATCTGTATAAACTTTGTTTTAACCGGCAGCTTGTTAGAAGCGCTTTCAAAGGCCTGACGAGCCAAGTCTTCCTCAACACCGGAAATTTCAAACATGATGCGCCCCGGCTTTACGCGCGCTACCCATCCTTCCGGATTTCCCTTGCCTTTTCCCATTCTTGTTTCAGCCGGCTTTTTTGTAAAGGGAAAGTCGGGAAATATTCTAATCCACAGTTTACCGCCGCGTTTTACTTTTCTGTTTATGGCAACGCGCGCGGCTTCAATTTGACGGGATGTAATCTTTCCGCTTTCGGTTGTCTTTAAAGCAAAGTCACCAAACGCTACAGTGGCGCCCTTAGTGGCAATGCCGCCCATTCGGCCTCTTTGAACCTTTCTGTATTTTACCCTTTTTGGCATTAACATAGCTTGTTACCTTACCTGTGACTACTTCGTTTTTCTTTTTACAGTATACTTATCTTCTTCGCTTTCCTGTGCGTTCGATAATATATTGCCGTTATAAACCCAGACTTTGACGCCTATAAGTCCAAAGGTTGTCAACGCTTCGGCAAAGCCGAAATCTATATCGGCTCTGAGCGTGTGCAATGGGATACGGCCTTCTTTGTAAACCTCGGTTCTTGCCATTTCGGCGTTGTTGAGGCGCCCCGAGACAACTATTTTTATTCCAAGAGAACCGCTCCTTATGGCGTTTGTGATAGCCTGCTTAACAGAACGGCGGTACGGAAAACGTCCTTCAATCTGAGCGGCTATCTGCTCCGCGATAAGTTTAGAAACCCTCTCCGATTTTTTAACCTCTACTATATTTATGTAAACGGGCTTCGATGCGATCTTCTGCAAATCAACCTTGAGCGATTCTATATCAATACCTTTTTTTCCAATCAAGACGCCTGGACGGGCGGCATGTATGTAAACATTAACCCTGTCCGGAAAGCGCTCAAGAGTTACGCGGCCGATACCCGCGTTCTTCTTGTTAACATTTATGTACTTCTTTATCTTTAGATCCTCATGAAGTTTCTTGGCATAAGTTTTCTTTTCCTCGTACCATATCGAATCCCAAGTACGCGCAACACCAAGCCTAAAACCTATTGGATTAACTTTTTGCCCCATTTATCATCCTCTTCCTTAGTTTTCATCAGATAGTACAACTAAAATATTGCTTGTTCTTTTGCGTATGCGCCCGGCTCTTCCTCTTGCTCTGGCATGAAAGCGCTTCAATGTAGGGCCTTCATCAACCGTGATTTTTCTTATATAAAGTTTCCCTTCAATGAGAGAGGGATTCTTATACTTGGCGTTTGCTCCCGCGGAAATCAGCGTCTTTAGAATTAATCCGGCCGATTTCTGCGGCATTGCCTTCAGCGTATCAACAGCCTCGGGCAGGGAGAAACCGCGAATTTCATTCGCAACAAGACGCGCCTTTGACGCAGAAACCCTGTTTTGTCTTGAAAATGCGGACGTTTCCATTATTTCTTCCTCTTCGCTAATTTATCATCTTTGCTGCTGTGTCCCCTGTAAGTTCTTGTTGGAGCGAACTCTCCCAATTTATGGCCGATCATTTGCTCCGTTACATAAACAGGAATAAAATTTTTGCCATTGTGCACCATAATTGTATGGCCTATCATTTCGGGAAAAATAGTTGATCTGCGCGACCATGTCTTTATTGTTTTTTTCTGATTGCCCGCGTTCATCGCCTCAATATTCTTGAAGAGCTTTATATCAACAAACGGGCCCTTTTTTATAGATCGTGCCATATAGATTACTTCCTTCTCTTCACTATATATTTATCGCTATATCTGTTTTTCTTTCTGGTTTTATAACCCTTTGTGGGCACTCCGGTGGGGGAAACCGGATGCCGGCCTCCGGAGGTTTTACCCTCTCCGCCGCCCATTGGATGGTCTACAGGATTCATTACAACTCCGCGTACCTTGGGGCGCTTTTTAAGCCATCTTGAACGGCCGGCCTTGCCTATGGTAACATTGGCGTGGTCTTTGTTGCCGACCTCTCCGATTGTGGCAAAACATTCTGAATAAATCTTGCGAATCTCGCCCGAGGGAAGCTTTACAAGCCCGTATTTGCCCTCTTTAGCCGCCAAAACCGCGCTGGCTCCGGCCGACCTCACGAGCTGGCCGCCCTTGCCTTTGTTCATTTCTATATTGTATATCTCAGTTCCAAGAGGTATATTCTTAATGGGCATGCTGTTGCCCGGCTTAATATCAACATTTTCTCCGCTCAGGACTATATCGCCAACCTTGAGTCCCTCGGGCGCTATGATGTATCTCTTCTCACCGTCCATATAGTTGAGAAGAGCTATGTTTGATGTTCTGTTCGGATCGTACTCAATAGAAACTACCTTAGCGTCTATGTTGTACTTATCTCTTTTAAAATCAATAACGCGATAGAGCCTTTTATGGCCGCCGCCCCTTCTTCTTACAGAAATCTGTCCCTTGTACCCGCGTCCGGCCAGATCATTCTTGCCCTGTGTCAAAGGCTTATAGGGCTCTGTGGCCGTAATCTCGGAAAAATCAAGAACGGTCTTATACCTTGTAGTTGGCGTTATCGGCCTGAATTTTTTGATTCCCATCTCTAAAACCTTTTCTGCTGCGTCAAATTTTATGATTCAAAAATATTTATTTTATCGCCGGCTTTCAGCGTGACTATTGCCTTTTTCCATGCCGCCGTTTTGCCGACCCTGTACCTTACCCGGCGGCGCCTTCCGCGTACCAAGAGTACATTTACGCTCTCCGGCTGAACACCAAAAACAGCTTTAACAGCCTGCTTAACCATAGTCTTGTTCGCCTTTATTGGAACCTCAAAGACATACTTGTTTATTTCTATTGAAGCCGTAGACTTTTCGGAAATAATCGGACGAATTATTATATCATTAGGACTCATCATGTGCCACCTTCGCGTACCGCTCATTGATCGTTTTGACAGCGCTCTCTGTTATGATTATATTTCTTGAGTAAAAAACGTCTCTGCCCGATATGCGCATAACATTGTTATAGAGAAACCATGGGATGTTGCGTATCGCTCTTTTCAGAAGCCCGTTCTCCGAGCTTGTAATAAGAATGCCCTTCTTCTTTACATCCAGAGCCTTGCCCACGGCAGCGACCTCTTTTGTCTTTCCATTGACATCGAAGTCTTCTACAACCTTAATAAGACCCTCTTTCGCTTTCAGCGAAAAGAGGGAACGGTAGGCAGCCTGTTTCATTTTCTTGGGCAAGTAAATGTTGTAATCTCTGGGCCTGGGGCCGAATACGGTGCCGCCGCCGACCCATATAGGCGAACGGGACGAGCCGGAACGGGCGCGTCCCGTTCCTTTTTGCTTCCAGGGCTTTGAGCCTCCGCCATTGACATCCGATCTCTCTTTTGTCTTATGGGTTCCCTGATGCAAGTTGGCGTTCGCGGCCTTTATAAATTCATAGATGAGCACATCATTAACCTCGGCGCCAAAAACATCGTCGGCCAATTCGACCTGCCCGACAACCTTACCGTCAATTGAATATTTGTCTGTCTTCATCATCACACCTGCCCGCGAACTGTTATTAGAGAATCTTTTCTTCCAGGAACAGCGCCCGAAATCAGCACAATATTTTTATCATGAAGAACCTTAACAATCTTGAGGTTCTTTACCGTCGTCTTTTTTGTTCCGTGATGTCCGGGCAGCTTTTTGCCCTTCCATACCTCGCTCGGATAAGCGCAGGCGCCGACAGAACCAGGTGCGCGGTGAAAATGGGAACCGTGGCTTTTACGTCCGCCGCTGAAACCGTACCTTTTTATAACGCCGGCAAAACCCTTTCCTTTGGAAATACCGGTCACTTGAACAAGCTGGTTTTCTTCAAATATAGAACAATCAACCGTGCTCCCAACCTCTAAAGCATCGTCAAAGACTTGAACTTCGCGGAAAATCTTTTTCATCGGCAAATTCTTTTTCTTTAGGTCTTCCCGAATAGGCTTCGTAATACGGCTTTCTTTTACATCCTGATATCCAAGTTTCAAGGCGCTGTAACCATCTGTTTCAACGGTTTTCTTTTGTACAATAACGCAGGGACCAAGCTCGCAAACAGTAGCCGGAACTACGGTTCCGTCATCCTTAGTAAACTGCGTCATTCCTATTTTTTTTCCGATAAGCGCTTTCTTCATCATTCTAACCCGTTTATGGCGATAGTACTACCCTTTGTATTTCAAAATCTCAATATAAAACAAAACTTAAATGTTGTTATGATTTAAGGTCTACAGAAACACCGGCTGGGAGCTCAAGCTTGCTGAGAGCCTCAACGGTATCAGAATTGGGATCAATTATATCAATTAAACGTTTATGAGTACGAATCTCAAACTGTTCTCTGGACTTTTTATTGACATGAGGAGACCTAAGCACACAAAATTTCTCTATTTTTACAGGCAATGGTACCGGGCCGGCAATTTTGGCGCCGCTCCTGTTTGCCGTAGCGACAATCTTCTCCGCCGATTGATCCAGCAACTTCGCGTCAAAGGATCTTAATTTTACCCTAATTCGTTGTCCTGCTAATTTTGACACTATCTTAATCCTGTATTCATTTAATTTCTGCTATTTATTGCAAACTTAGGCCACCTTTTCAAGATGGCCTAAGTTTGTCGACAATAATTCTATCTTTTTTCTATATTATTCAATTACTTTCGTAACAACACCGGCGCCCACCGTTCTGCCGCCCTCACGGATAGCGAAACGGAGTTCTTCTTCCATTGCAACCGGAGTTATGAGATGAACCTCAATATCAATATCGTCGCCGGGCATAACCATTTCAACCGAAGCCGGAAGCTGAATCGTTCCGGTTACGTCAGTTGTTCTGAAATAGAACTGCGGCCTGTAATTGGCAAAGAACGGGGTGTGGCGTCCGCCCTCTTCTTTTTTCAGAATATAAACGCGGCCCGAAAACTTTGTATGAGGAGTAATGGAACCCGGTTTAGCGAGAACCTGTCCGCGCTCTACATCCTCTTTGGCTGTTCCGCGAAGAAGACAGCCGACATTGTCACCTGCCATACCCTCATCAAGAATCTTTCTGAACATCTCAACGCCGGTACACACGGTTTTCTGGGTATCTCTGAATCCTATAATGGCAACCTCATCCCCTGTGTGAACTATGCCGCGCTCTATACGGCCTGTTACAACAGTACCGCGGCCTGTAATTGAGAATACGTCCTCAATCGGCATAAGGAAGGGCTTGTCTTTGTCGCGTTTCGGCTCCGGAACATATGTATCAAGGGCCTCGCCGAGTTTCAATACCGACAGGAACCACTCGTCATCTTTTTTTCCGGCATCGGCTGCTTCAAGAGCCTTGAGCGCGGAACCTGGGATAACCGGAACATCGTCGCCCGGAAAATCGTTTTTAGAAAGAAGCTCACGGATTTCCATCTCGACCAATTCCACCATGTCGTCCCTGTCCGAAGGATCAAGCATATCAACCTTGTTAAGGTAAACAATCATATATGGAACGTTTACCTGGTGCGCGAGAAGAACATGCTCCTTTGTTTGGGGCATGGCTCCGTCTGTAGCGGCTACAACGAGTATGGCGGCATCCATCTGCGCGGCTCCGGTAATCATGTTCTTTATATAGTCGGCATGTCCTGGGCAGTCAACATGTGCATAATGCCTGTTGGGAGTCTCGTACTCCTGATGCGATGTTGCAATCGTTATTCCGCGGGCCTTTTCCTCCGGCGCATTATCAATCTGATCAAAATCAACCGCCTTACCTGTTCCATAAGCAGCATGAAAACACTTTGTAATAGCAGAAGTTAAAGTCGTTTTACCATGATCGATATGACCTATAGTTCCGACATTCACATGCGGCTTGGACCGCTCAAATTTTGCTTTTGCCATTTGTATAACTCCTTTATAATTTTTCTATAGTTACAATATACTTTAGACTTTTTTGGTTTTGCCGCCGGCGCACTAAGATACGGAAATATTCAAAAAATACGGACAGCCATTACCGCCGTTTACTGCAATTTTGAAATAGGAAAAAAATATGCTTATTCTGTCAACAAATTAATATCATTTTTTTCCAAAAGTAACTTTTTTTAAAACCTTTTCTTTTCCGCACGCTGCCGGGCGCTTGTTACAGCGCCCTTTCCATCATGCGGTTCATTCTTTTCACAAATTCGGCCCCCTGCAGGAGTTCCATTCCCTCTATGAGCATGGATTGCTCCAAAAGCAGAAAGGCCGTATCGTTTATGAGGCCTTCATCGTTTGAGTTTATGAGCTTTTGAATTATTTCATGCTGGGGGTTTATTTCCAGAATGGGTTTAAACGACGCAAGCTCGGCGCGTCCCATTGCCCGCATTATGTGCTGCATTTGTATTGTAGGGTCGGTCTCGTCGGCTACAACACATGCCGGCGAATCCGTAAGGCGCGCGCTTGCCTTTACGTTCTTTACCGCGTCTCCCAGTATTGTCTTGAATTTGTTGATGAGAGGTTCAACCTCCTTTTCCCTTTCCTTGTCGGTTTCGGTTTTGAGGTCTTCCGCGGCATCTATGCGGTTGACCGATTTAAGGTCGAAGTCCTTAAACCGGCCGAGCGCGGTGCCGCATACAAGTTCGTCTATTTCATCTTCCATTATAAGGACTTCAATATCCTTCTGCTTGTACATTTCAAGGAGCGGACTGTTTTTGAGGTTTTCCTTGAGTGTTCCTGTTATAAAATAGATGTACTTTTGGCCGGATTCCATGCGGGTTACGTATTCCTCCATGCTTGTGTAGCCCTCGGCCTTTGATGATCTGAACATCAGCAGGTTTGTAATGGTATCCTTGTTTTCATAATCCTGATAAAGTCCTTCCTTCAGGGGAACGCGGTATTGCTGGTAAAACTTCTCGTATTTTTCCCTGTTGTTGTTCTTCATGCTTTCTATTTCGTTCAGGATTTTTTTGACCGACGCCGAGCGGATCTTCTGCATCACCTTGTTGTGCTGCAATATTTCCCTGCTTACGTTGAGGGGAAGGTCTTCGGAATCAATAATCCCGCGGATAAAGCGGAGATATACCGGCAGCAGATCCTTGCTGTTATCGGTAATAAAAACGCGCTTTACATACAGCTTAACGCCTGGAACGTAATCGGCGCGGAACATGTCCACGGGAGCGGTTCCCGGAACATAGAAGAGTGTGCTGTACTCGATCGCGCCCTCGGCATGGGTGTGAACCCAAAACATAGGGTCATCGTAATCGTGCGATATTGTTTTGTAAAATTCCTTATAGTCCTCGTCCTTGAGCTCGCCTTTTGACCGCTTCCACAGGGCCGAGGCCGCGTTTATCTGCCGCTCGGCTTGATCGGTATTTACGGTTTTTTCGCCCTCTTCTTCGCTCATTGTTACATCATCATAATGAAGAAAAATAGGAAACATAATATGGTCGGAGTATTTTTTGATTACATTCTCTATTGTCCAGCGGCTGGCGTACTCCTGACCCTCTTCGTTGAGGTGGAGAGTTATTGAGGTTCCGGGCGTATCCCTATAAGAAGGTTCTATTTCGTACTCTCCCTTGCCGTCGCTCACCCACCGCCATGCCTTATCATCCCCGGCTTTAAGGGATATGACCTCAACAGAATCGGCCACCATGAACGATGAATAGAAACCCACGCCGAACTGGCCTATGAGATTGGAATCTCTCTTGGCGTCACCCGTAAGGCTTTGGAGAAAATTACGGGTTCCTGATTTGGCTATTGTTCCGAGATTCTCGGCAAGCTCCTCTTCATTCATGCCTATGCCCGTATCGGCTATGGTGAGGGTAGAACCCTCTCCTTCCTGGAAAAAAATGTCGATGCGCGGGTTGAAATCGAATTTCTTGAAATTTTCATCGGTCAGCGTGAGATGTTTCAGCTTGTCAAGAGCGTCCGACGCGTTGGAAATAAGTTCCCTGATGAAAATTTCCTTGTTGGAATAAAGAGAATGGATGATCAACTGAAGCAGTTGATTTACTTCGGTTTGAAATTGATGTTTAGCCATTGTCTATGCCCCTCATTTTTTATGATTTATTTTGTACAAGTACTTACTTGACAATTTTGTTTCAATATTCTTGGTTTAGTAAAATTTATAACCATAAAAATATTAAGCGGCAAAAGAGCAAGTAAATTTCATGAAAAAGCGGTTACTTAAAATATATATAGCTGCCGCGGCGCTTCTCTTCGCGGCCGGCGCTTTCTTTTTATTTGAGTTTAAGGCGTTAAAAGCTGATTCTGATATTTTATGGCATCCGTCAAAGCGCCTTGACAATTACCGGTTTGATCCCGAAACGAGCCTGCAGGCAAGGGTAAAACCGGCTCCGGAGATGATACTGTCGGCCTGGAAAAATTGGGACAACCGGGATGACTACACTCCATACATGCCCGATTCGGAGGAGATGAATATTATCGCCGGCACATTGGCCGAGCTGCCGGCCCTCAATACGCAGGTGTTGGAAAAGCGCCTTATAGCCATATACTTTATCTCAAACTTTGCCGGCGCCGGACTGACCGACTGGGTTGTGGACAAAGACAACAATATATACATTTACATGATCTTCAACACAGCCGCGCTTAAAATGGGGATGAGCGAGTTCTTGACCTGGAAAGAAAAAAGCTGTTTTATAAATGATGATCCCTCCCTTGACATCCGTGTAGACGTCAATTCGAAGCGGCGCGGCCTTTTGTATATTATGCTGCACGAGTCGTGCCACGCTGTAGATTATATCTTTAACATAACTCCTTTTGTGGAGCCCGGCATGAAACGCTTCGGGAAAATTCTTGATGATACTGATTTTACCCGCGGAATATGGCGCTCTTATAATAAGAGCGCCATTGACTACAAATTCAGGGAAAATGTAATTTTTTACCAAACTCCGCGCATAAAGATTTCCCGGGCACAGGATGTGTACAGCGATATGGACGGCAGCCCGTTCATATCGCTCTACGGCAGCCTTAACTGGGCAGAGGACCTAAGCGAGTTTTTGACATTCTATCACCTTACGGAAAAGATGGGATTCAGTTACAGGATAGGAGTTTACCGCAACGGCAAGAGTTTGTACTCGTTTGAGCCCGCGAAGAGCGAAGCGAGACGCGGGCGTTTCGGCAGCATGGATACATTCTACCGGCCGCGCTCGGACTTTAAATAGCTGAGAAGAGAAAAGACGACAAAGAGCAGCGGAACAAGCATGTTGAGGTAATGCCAAAATACAAGCTCATACGGGGCCTTTGAGACAGAATGGCTTGCCTGAAGGTATATAACCCATATAAAGTAGGCCGTTGACGGAACAACGCGCAGAATAAGCGCGAATACCGGCGGTATAAAAAAGCTGACCGCTATAAGAAAGACAATTCCTATGAGGTTCTCGGCCAAGGGATTGTTTATGTAAAACCATGTTTCAAAGTTATAGTAGCGCGCCGTTGGCTTTATAACAGCAAAAAACGCCGGAATTATGGTAAGCACCAGCAGTTTGTTGAAGAATCCCAACTGCAAAAAATAGGCAAATAAAAATTCCGCGGCTCTTCTAATAAGGGAGAATATCCAAGCTATGATGTCTTTTATAAATTCTATCATGGCCGGATATCATCCGGATGGGG
>JAITPE010000064.1 GCA_031289575.1 Spirochaetia bacterium
AAAATGAAAACAAAAAAGGAGATATTGAAAAAATCGTGAAAAAGGCTACTGCAAGACAATTATGGATCTCTTTAATTTATTATCAATTAGGCTGCGATAACAAATATTGTTTTTTGGTACTTCCCGCTTTTGCAGCCGCACCGCGCTATGCAAAGCAGGATAAGGGCAAAACATGAAGGAAATATCACTTTTTGACGGGCTCTGGCGCAATAGCGGTCTTTTTCTAACAGCCATTCTTTTTGAAAATACCAAGTTTACATTTTCTCAAACCGCCGCCGGTTCCGATTACAAGGTTAATATATGCCATGGCGATTTTTCTTACACCAAACGGCAATTGACCCTGCATGTAAAAAAACTAATCATATTGGATGTGGTGGTATTTGAAGAAGACTATCCATTCAAAGTGGTTTGCTCTTACAGTATTAAAGAAAATATGCTTTATATAAAGGGCGTTAAAATAGATTCTATTTTTTATGTGGGTTCTCAGGATTCTTTCGAAATGACTCTGGCCCTATAACTAACGTTAGATTGAAATAATTTGCTGCATCACTATATTGAGCTTAAAACCGCACTTCGCGCATACGCCCGGACTCTTTACAGATTTAATCTCCGCGGAAAATCCGCTGCGCTGTATTAAAAGCGTACCGCATGACGGACAGTATGTATCGTTTACTCTGCCGCCGCGCATATTGCCGCAGTAAACATAGGGCAGGATTTCTGCCGCCTCCTCATAGACGCGCAGCATAAAATTTGTATCGGTCGGAGCGGCATCGTACTTCCATGCCGGAAAATAGCGCGATATATGCCACGGGATCGACTCATCAATGGATTTAATGAAGGCAATAATTTTACGCATCTCCTCTATTGTGTCATTGATTCCGGGAACAATGAGTGTGGTAAGTTCAATGTGGCAGCCCGCGCTGTGAGTTATCTCTATTGTTTTAATGACATCCTCCAAGCGGCCTTTATGAATTTTTCTAAAAGTATCGCTGTTGAATGTCTTGAGGTCGATATTCATTGCATCGGTGATTGTTAATATATCGCGGAGAGGCGCTTGGTTTATAAAGCCGTTTGTTACCAAAATATTTTTCAGTCCCTTTTGCCTTGCTATCGCGCCGGCATCGAGCAGGTACTCCGCCCAAATGCAGGGTTCCGAATATGTGTAGGCTATGCCGATTGAATCTTGGGCTTTTGCGGCGCGCACAAGCCCGGCCGGTTCAAGGAAAGATGTCTTGGCGGAGTTGTTCTGCGATATATTCCAGTTTTGGCAGTATGGGCATTTGAGATTGCACCCTATAGTTCCCACAGACAAAACAAAGCTGCCCGGGTAAAAATGGTAGAGAGGTTTCTTCTCTATAGGGTCCATGGCGATGGATGATACCCCGCCGTAAATTTTTGTATAGAGCCTCTGATTGGAATTTGTGCGCGCGCCGCAGATTCCTGTTTCTCCCTCGCCTACAACGCAGTGATGCGGACAAAGAAGGCAGCGGATCTTATTGTCATGAATCTCGTAATAGCGCGCTTCCGCAGGCATGGAAGTTTATTCTTCCGAGGCAGGCTTCTTTGTTCTTTTCTCGGCCGGTTTAATCATCTCACACCGGCCCTCAAAAACAACCCCGTCGGCTATTTTCAACTGCGAGGTTCTAATGTTGCCGTATAGCCTGCCGTTGGCATGAATCTCCAGCTTGTTTTCGGCCTCAATATTCCCATAAACCGTTCCCTTTAAGATAACGGTCTTTACTTTTATGTTTGCCCTTACTTCGGCGCCCTCCTCCACAACAAGGTACCCGCCGTTTGTAATCTCTCCGTCAAACTTTCCGTTTATCTGGAGAGATTTCGAGAATGACAGATCCCCGCTGAATTCGGTATCTTTCGCGAAAAGCGTTGTTATCATTCCGATATCGTATACCGGATTTCTGCTTACTTGAATAACCTTCTTAGTCATACTATTGTCCGTTCACTGTTGTAGTTCCGGCGCGTACGCCGTTAGTCATTTTGTAGTCATAACAAAGGCGCCGTCCCAGTCTTCGGGAGGCGGATTTTTCATGTATTCCTTAACCCTTTGAAGATACAAAACCGATGGGCCGTCTTTAGGGTCAACCTTTAAAGCGGACTTAAAAGATTCCGCCGCCGCCTGCCACTTGCGCTGCTTGTAAGCGGCAAGGCCTTCATTATAAAGCTTGAGCAATTCTTTTTTTTCGTTCGATAACATTAGAGCCTCCTGTTAAAAATCACGGTCTACTATAAACATCGCAATCTCCTCAAGAATCTTTCTGCTTTCCGATTCCGGAAAAGCCTTGAGAATAGCGAGAGATTCACCCACAAGTTTTTCGGCGGCGCTCTTTGAGTACGCGATGCCGCCCGATTCAATAACGCGTTTTTTTATTTGGTTCCATTTTTCAATATCAGGATTTTCCATGAGCGGAATAATTTCATTGTATTCGGACTCGGAGACGGCGTTCAAAAAATATATAAGCGGAAGCGTGATCTTGCCGTCCATGAAATCATTGCCGCTGTCCTTTCCGGTATCCGCGCCGGCGACATCAAGCGTGTCGTCTATTATTTGGAAAGCCAACCCTGTTTTCAATCCAAAATTTCTTATTTCCTCGCATTCAGCCGGAGAGAGCGCTCCCATAATGGCCCCTATTTTTGTACAGGTTCCCATGAAACGCGCGGTCTTAAGCTCTATTATATTGTAGTAGCGCTCCTCGTTTATTGCGTTAATATTTGAATACTGCAGTTGATACAGCTCGCCCTTTACCATGTCGCCGGTTCCCGAAACCATAACCGGAAATATTTCAGGTGTGCCGTATTTTATTGCCGCGTTAAGACCGGTTGTGTACATATAATCCCCGGCTAAAACAGCGGCTTTTTCGCCGAATTTTTTTGAAACGGCCAAATCCCCGCGCCTAAAGAACGCCTGATCTATAATGTCATCATGAACGAGCGTAGCCGCGTGAACAATCTCGGCCGCCGCCGCCAATTCTATAATGCCCTCCGGTTCCCTGCCGTAAAGTTCCGATGTCAGGAGCACCATCGCGGCTCTTATTTTCTTTCCGCCTTTGGAAAACAGGTGGAGAGCCGCGTCGTCGAGCAGAGGAATTCCGGTGGAAAGCTGCTTTACTATGCTTTCATCAACACGGCCGAACTTCTCCAGCAAAGGAGCGGTTATTTCTTGAAGTGATTTCCCCATTTCATCAATCAAAGGTGGTCAAACATTCACGCTTTGAGTCAAATATTTCAAAAACTTTATCGAGCATTGTAGTCTGAAAGAGCCTCAACAGGTTCTCATTGACAATAATAAGTTTGATATCACCATCGGTATCCTTAATTTTTCTCTTTTTGGCAACCAACGCGCCTAGAGCCGAACTGCATACATGCTTAACATTGATCATATCTATGCATATATTGGTACGCCCTTCGTCAAGGCAGCCCTGAATACAGGATTCAAGCTCCTCGGACGCGTCCTGATCTATTCTTCCGTCAAGCGTAATTATTTCAACGCTATCGGCGTTATCGTTTCGTTCTCTTTTTATCATTTCATATATACCTCTTTTATTAAGATAAAATGCGGCCTTTTATTTTTCAAGCCTTTTTATGCCCGCTCTGGCTACAGTGAGAGAAAAAACAGGATTAAAACCGCCGGCCTTGAGTACCCTCGCGCACTCATTGAGTGTCGCTCCGGTAGTAAAGACATCGTCCACAATAAGGACAGGGCACGGCTGAATAGCGTTCTTTTTCAGCTCATACTTGTCAAGGACATTAAGAAAGCGCTCGGTAAAACCAAGGCTCTTCTGCTTGCGGCCGCTCTCCTTTTCCTTTAGAAGATTCAGGTAGGGGCGGTTCCCCATGCGCGCGAGTTCCTTGGCTATTTCCTCCGACTGGTTAAATCCGCGCTTCCATTTTTTGCGCCCCGATGACGGCACCGCCGTAACGCAGAGAGCATTCTCAAGAACATCCGCCGCCCTTTCAAAGCAAAGAGCGGCTATGAGAGAGGCCATGCGTTTCCTCGCGCCGAATTTATAGCCGGCAATCAATGCCTTAATCAGATCATCATACTCGGCAACAGAAATATTTTTATCAAAATATATATGGCGGCCAGAGCATATCTCACACTCGCCGGATACAATCTCCCCGGAGCATACAGGACAGGCGTCCGTGACATAGTTTATCTTTGCAAGGCATTCCGCGCAAAGATGTTTCTCTTCACGGCGCACCGGACGCCGGCACGATACGCACCATGAAGGAGATACAATATCCAGAATAGCGTTTAACGGGTTCATTCTTTGATGTATCTTGTCGGGTCGGGAATCATAGCCTCGGCAAACCCTTTTTTTCTTAGCATACAGCTGTCGCATGTGCCGCAGGCAGCTCCGCTTTCGTCCGGGTCATAGCAGCTATGGGTCAGGCTGTAATCAAGTCCAAGGGCGCTGCCCAAAGAAATGATCGCGGCCTTTGTCATAGAGATGAGCGGAGTTTCTATCCGCGGCGGGTGTCCTTCTATGCCGGCCTTTGTTCCTTTCGCAGCCATGGCCGCGAAGGCTTCAAAAAATTCCGGGCGGCAGTCGGGGTATCCGCTGTAATCAAGCGCGTTTGCTCCTATGAATATAGTTTCGGCGCCTATTGATTCGGCATACGCGAGAGCGTATGATAGAAAGATTATGTTTCTCGCCGGAACATAGGTATCGGGAATCTCATCGGGCGTTATCACGCGGTTTTTGGGAATTTGAGCCTGCGATCCCCCGACTAAGGCTGTTTTAAATATTTCAGAGGGAATGTTTATTATTATGTGATTCCTGATTCCAAGAAAGGCGGCTATTTTTTTCGCGGCGAGAATCTCCACGCTGTGGCGCTGGCCGTAATCAAACGTGAGCGCGGATAATTCGAAACCCTTGTCCGCGGCTGCCGCGGCGCTTGTGGCGGAATCCAAGCCGCCGCTTAATAGAACCACGGCTTTTTTACTCATATCAGTACACATGTTTCTTGGTGCGGATGTTGATGAGGATTCCGATGCTTATCATACACATCATAAGATTCGATCCCCCGTATGAGACAAAGCACAGAGGCAGCCCGGTTACAGGCATGACTCCTATGACCATGCCGATGTTGATCAAAATATGAAAGAACATGATTGATGTTATGCCGCTTGCCAAAAGAGCGCCGAACTTGTCCTTGGCCTCAAGAGCTGTCTGAATCCCCCTGAACATGACAAAGCCAAGAAGCAGCAGCAGGATGACCGCTCCCAAAAAGCCCCATTCCTCCGCGGCAACCGAAAATATAAAGTCGGATGTTTTCTCGGGCAAAAAACCCAACTGTGCCTGGCTGCCCTGCAAAAAACCCTTGCCCAGAAATCCGCCGGAACCGATAGCGATTTTGGACTGTATAATGTGATACCCCGAAGCCTGCGGGTCAAGTTCGGGATTCAGGAAAACGAGTATTCTTCTCTTTTGGTACAATTTAAAAAAGTTTTGAATAAGAACCGAACAGAGCAGCCCCAGAGAAAGCACACCGCATGGAATATATATTTTTTTGAACATCTTGTTTACATAGATATAGCGGAGTACGAAGGTGATACAGGCCGCCGCAAAGAGAATTCCGGAAACAATGAAAAGCCGGTTTGTATTTTTAAAAAAATCGAATATGATATTTGAACTGTCATCCCCCACCCACTCGCTGTAGGTCAATGCCATAGGCAAAACAAGCGCGATGGAGGCCACGAGAATAATTGAAACAAGGTGCGAAATATCCGCCCCGCCTACAAAAAGCATTGTAAAGAGAATCGGTATAAAAACAACGGCCGTTCCGAAATCAGGCTGATTGAGAATAATTACAACCGGAACGAGTATTATGAGCGCCGGCAAAAGAATCTCCCTGAAATGCTTTATGTCCCTTTCCCTCATTTCCAAAAGCTTGGCCAAAAGAATAACCACAGCGAGTTTCATAAACTCGGCGGGCTGAATCGAGAACAAGCCGAAATTGAGCCACGCCCTTATATTTCTTACAGAAGAGCCGAAAAGCGTTGTAAAAAGCAAGAGCACAAGAACAGCCGCATATATGTAATGAGCGTAATCGCCGATCTGGTGGTAGCTTATGAACGTAAAGGCAATCATTACCACAAGGCCGATTATAAACCAGATGATCTGCCGCTTGTACAGTCCGTTATTTATCTTTTCGATTGGGTCGAATCCGCCGCTGTATATCAAAAGGCAGCCGATACCGACTATGAGAATAATAACTCCCACAAGAAGGTAATCAATTTTATACAGATTTTCAGGCCTTTTCATTGGAAATATCCCAGATCGTATAGTTTGGCAAAAACGCGTTCGGCCACAGGTACCGCCCTCACAGCGCCCGCGATTCCATACTCAACAAGCACAACAACGACTACAGCCTTTTCCGGCTCCGCGTTGAACGGCCCATAGCCGACGAACCAGGCGTGCTGTGAGTACTTCTCGCTGCGCACCGATCTTGTCTGAGCCGTTCCTGTTTTTCCGGCAACCTGAAATTTAAGTGAATTGAGCCTTACCGATGTTCCTGCCATAGCGCCCATGCGCATGCCTGTTTTAACAATATCAAGCGATGTCGGCGAAAGCGGGATTTCCCTCATTTTTTCGCGGTCAACAGTTTTAATTACAGATGAGTTGTCCGGGTTCCGGATCTCCTTTATAATATGAGGACGGTAAACAATGCCGTTGTTTACTATTGCGGCCACAAAATTAGCCATGCCTATAGGAGTCAGCGCGAGAAAGCCCTGGCCTATCGACATATTTATGGTATCGCCGTCATACCAGGGTTCGCCGAGCGCCTTTTGCTTCCATGTCCTCGAAGGCAAGAAGCCCGGAACCTCGCTCGGCAAATCCACGCCGGTTTTTTCATTGAGGCCGAAATAATCGGCATAGCGCAGAATATTGGTAGGCCCTACCCTGTACCCGAGGTTGTAGAAATAAACGCTGCACGAAAACGCGATAGCGTTGTAGAGATTCAATGTGCCGTGAGCGTGCCCCTCGTAGCAGTAAAAGTCCTTGTCCTTATAGCCCTTCAGCGTGTATTTGCCGGGGCAATAGTATGTGGTTTCTCCGGCGGCCTTTTCGGTTTCAAGGGCTGTTATGGCCGTCACGAGCTTAAAGGTTGAGGCCGGAGGATACTTTGACTGAATGCTCCTGTTAACAAAGGGCTTATCCTTATTGTCGCCAAGCTCTCTTATGATAGAGCTGTTGTTCTTGGAAATAACGAGGTTCGGGTCAAAATCGGGCTTGCTCACCATTGCAAGAATCTCGCCGGTGGATGGTTTGAGTACCACAACGCCGCCCATGTTGCCTTCCATAGCATCGTAGGCCGCCTTCTGTACGGCGTAATCAACAGTGAGAATAAGATTATTGCCTGCCGAGGGCACTAACCCTACCTCCTCTTCCTCAACCCTGTTCCGCACATCAACAATACGCCTTATGTAGCCGTCCTTGCCCCTCAGTATGGAATCGTACTGACTTTCAATTCCGGATTTGCCTATCTTATGGTAATTCTTGTACCCCTGTTCCCTGAGCTTGGAATACTGCTGAGTGCTTATGCTGCCGATATACCCCGCAAGGTGGGAAAACATGGAGCCGTAGTTGTACACCCTGACAGGGGCATCCTCCCAGTCGATATTTTTGAAGTGCTCGCTGTGAGACGCTATTTTTACAATAATATCAAAATCAACATCCTCGGCCAAAATTATTCTTTCCCACGGATTCTTGCCCGATATATCGTTTATGAGCGAGTCTTCCGAAAGGCGCAGCAGAAGAGCGAGATTATGAAAAACCTTTCTCCGTTCCTCTTTTGTGGTAAATTTTGAGGGTATTGTCGTAAGGTTAAACGAAGGACGGTTTGAAACTATAGTGAGATTAGGGTTGTTTTGTTTAAAATTACGGTCATAGATTTCTCCGCGCGACGCAAGTATAGGGATGTTGTTCTCCATGTTGATTCGGGCCCTTGTCACATAGTCTTTGCCCTGAATAACCTGCAGATTAAAGAGCTGCAAAAGAAGAATCAAAAAAGCAAGGCCGATAATAGATCCGTATACGAACATGCGTAAACGGAAGGCCTCCATCATCTTGGCCTTTAGGGAGCTATATGACATTTACAAGTTCCCCTCAGAATCCAGTTCCTTTGCAAAGAGCTTATCGAGCAATATAAAAATAATGGGGGAAATCAGCGCGTTATAGAAAGCCTCCGGAATTATGATGGTCAAGACCTGAGAAATGGATGCCTCGTGGAAAACATAGCACAGCATCAATGTTATGACGCCTTTGACCATTGAGGCAAGCAAAATGAGCAGCGTTATTGTAATAACGCTGTTTTTAAACACATCCCTTCCGAGCATTCCCACTATAAAACCTATAGCCATTTTTGGAAAAGCGAGCAGCCCAAGCGGGGAACGCGAAAAACAATCGTGCAAAATACCGCCGATAAAACCGCAGGTTTCGCCGTAGAAGGAGCCGAAATTGTACGAGAGATACACAATAATGATGAAAAGAAGGTCGGGCTTGACATCGGCTATGCGGATGACATCAAAAGACGGATGCCCCTGAACAATGAGGGACACTATCATAAGAATGGCGCTTACTACATATACAAATATCACTCTTCACCTTCAATGAGTTCCAAAAATTCCTTGTCGGGTTCTTTTGTTATAATAAAGACTTCTTCAAGTATTGCGTAATTAATTATAGGCTTTATGAATAAGCGCTGATAGGCGCTCGAATCGGGAAGCTCGGTTTTCATTACCGTACCCACCAAAAGTCCTTCGGGGAAAATTCCGCCCTGCCCTGATGTGCATACAACATCCCCGAATTTAGCGGCCGCTGTTTTGGATACATAGTCTATTACGCAAATATCCGAGCTTCCGGTTTTGCCATAGAGAAGCCCGGGATAACGGCTCTCCTGAAGCTGCACTCCGAGTTTTATGGATGGAGATACCAAAGGCTGTATGCGCGCTATGCTGCCCCTTACCTCAACGAGCTTGCCCACAACGGCCTTTTGCCCGTCCTTGAACGCGATGACCGGCATATTTATTTTCAGGCCGTCCGATTTTCCCTTGTTTATAACAATAGTCCTGAACCAATTATCGGGATCCTTGGATATGACAGAGGCCGCTATTGAATCATAGCCGACCATTTCCTTCATGCCCAAAAGAGCGCGGAGCCTGTTATTTTCCTGCCTTATTTCTGATAGTTCTTCGGAAACCGATTCGTATTGCTGGAGCTTTTCTCTTGTTTTGTCAAGCTCCGCGCGGACTTCGGAAAGTTCGGTAAAGCCGGCCCAGATTTTTCTCAGCCCTCCCTGGATGCCGTTGTAGGATTTTTGAAACGGCATGAGAAAAGCGCTGCCTATACCCTCAATCGAAAAAGTAAATCCGCTGTTTTGTACCGACAGCGATATAATACAAAAAAGAGTAAAGACAGAAAAGGCGACGATGGTTCTGCTTCGTATTAAAAAATCCACGGACACATCTCATTTGAGATTATAACGATAAAGATCCTTCATCGTTTCAAGGAACATGCCGGCGCCAAGAACAACGCAGGTGAGAGGATTCTCGGCAAGAATTACCGGAACGCCTGTTTCCTTGCTTATATATTTGTCAAGGCCCTTGAGCAGTGAGCCTCCTCCGGTCATAACAATTCCATGCTCCATTATATCGGCGGAGAGTTCCGGAGGAGTCTTTGCCAAAGCCTGTTTTACGCCTTCAAGTATTTGGTCAACCGGTTCCTTAAGCGCCTTGCGTATTTCGCCCGAGTCAATCTCAAGGTTTCGGGGCAGTCCCGATATTGCGTCACGCCCCTTGAGTTCCATTGTTTCAACTTTCTTTTCCGGAAAGGCGTTGCCCAGCCTGAACTTCACCTCTTCGGACATTCTTTCGCCTATTATAAGATTGTATTGAGTTCTCATGTATTTGGCAACGGCCTCATCAAATTCGTCGCCCGCTATGCGGATTGAATCGGCGATTACCATGTTTCCGAGAGAAATAACGGCTATCTCGGTTGTTCCGCCGCCTATATCTATAACCATATGCCCGGCCGGTTCATGAATCGGAAGATTTGCCCCTATTGCGGCGGCAAGCCCTTCCTCTATGAGATATATTTCCCGCGCGCCGGCCTGTTCGGCGGATTCACGCACAGCGCGTTTCTCGACCTCGGTTATGCCGGACGGAACGCCTATGACAATTCTGGGACGCACGAGCGCTTTTCGTTTATGGACCTTCATTATGAAATAACGGATCATCTTCTCGGTTGTTTCAAAATCGGCTATTACGCCGTCTTTCATCGGCCTGATAGCAATGATATCGCCGGGCGTTCTGCCGAGCATCCTCTTTGCCTCATGCCCCACAGCCATTACCCTGCCTGTGCTTGTTTGAACCGCTACAACCGACGGCTCGCTTAAAACAATACCCTGTCCTCTTACATGAACAAGTGTGTTAGCCGTACCAAGGTCGATCCCCATATCATTAGAAAACATCCCATAAAACGAATTAAACATTATATATCTCCTAAAACACTAATCCAAAAATAACTATCCTTCTTTAATATAAAACAGACATTTTTTGTCAAGACATTAGCACAGATTTTTCCAAAAGAAAAACAGCGGCGGCATTTTTTTTTAAAGAATCTGCCTGATAACTGCCTGGTGGTAAGACTTCTTGCCCTTGCGCAGCATAAGCCTGCCGTCCTGTATGTCTTTCATTGTTACAAGCCTGTCGAACTCCGTCACTATCTCGCCGTTCAGCATTATTCCGCCCTGCTGAATAAGCCTGCGGCCGTCGCTGTTTGTCGAAATAAGGCCGGTCTGTGAGAGCAGGCTGATGATGTCGATCCCTGTCTCAAATACAGCCTTGCCGAATTCGGTTGACGGGATTGATCCGCCGTCTCCCCCGCTGCCGAAAAGGGCTCTCGCCGCGGTTTGAGCCTTTTCTGCCTCGGCCCCGCCGTGGACCAATTTTGTTATCTCGAAGGCGAGTATCTCTTTCGCGAGGTTGATATCCGCGCCTGTAAAAGAGGCGAGGCGGTTCACCTCATCCATAGGCAAAAAGGTCAAAAGCGCGAGACAGTTCGGGACATCACGGTCGTCAACATTCCGCCAGTACTGGTAAAAGTCGTACGGGCTCGTCTTCCCGGGGTCAAGCCACAGCGCCCCCGATTCGGTCTTGCCCATTTTTTTGCCCTCGCTCGTTACAAGCAGCTTAAAGGTTAATCCGTATACAGGGGCGCTGTCGGCCTTTCGCACAAGATCAACGCCCGCTATTATGTTCGACCATTGGTCATTGCCGCCGAGCTGCATCTTGCAGTTAAACCGCCTGTAGAGTTCCAAGAAATCATAAGCCTGCATCAGCATATAGTTGAATTCCAAAAATGAAAGGCCCGATTCGAGCCTGTTCTTGAAACACTCGGCGGCGAGCATCCGGTTTACCGAAAAAAAGCGGCCTATGTCGCGGAGAAAGTCTATATAGTTCAGGCCAAGCAGCCAGTCCGCATTGTCAACCATCACGGCCTTCCCTTCGCCGAAGTCGATGAA
>JAITPE010000066.1 GCA_031289575.1 Spirochaetia bacterium
GCCTGCATGGAAAAAGGGCTTTTGCAGAACTGCTTCTGCAAAAGCCCTCAACCTGGTAAGTTGTGTTAATAGGAGTGTTTTATTATTAACACTTTTATAATCGGTAAACATCGGCAAAAGCCTTAAAAAAATTGCGGGCAAATATCAGCATACGCGAAAATATTATCTTGACGCTTGCGGCGGAGCATATTATGGTGCAATAAATCAAACAGGAGTTATATCATGAAAAAATTGCTCATCTCTATGCTCTTTATTGCTGTGGCGGCTTTTTGCGCGGAAGCGCCGAAGATTGAATTTCAGGAAGAAAGCGTTGATTTCGGCCGCGTTGAGAAGTCTATTCAGGTTAAGCATGTATTTAAATTCAAAAATACAGGTGAGGCTGTTCTGGTCATCGATGACATTGTGGCCGGCTGCTCGTGTACCGGGACGCTTGTATCAGACAAATCCGTACAGCCAGGGGGAACCGGCGAGCTTGAAGTGACTCTCAACACCGGCAAGATAGAGACGAAGCTCTTTAAAAGTGTTTACGTCTATTCCAATGACCCGCAAAACGGAATTGTGGTTCTCAACATAACGGCGTATGTTGATATTGATCCGCCTCAAAAGAAAAAATAATGCTTATACAAAAGAACCTCAATACGGCTCCGGGCTTCCCCTCCCCGCTCGGAGCGAACGCCTTTAACGGCGGCGTGCAGTTTGCCGTATTCAGCAGGCACGCGGCATCCGTACACCTTGTGATATTTGAAGGCAATGAACAGGACTCCCCGTACTATGAGGTACAGCTCGACCCGGAGGCAAACAAAACAGGAGATATATGGCATATATGGGTCGGCGGCATCGGAGAGGGAACGATGTACGGCTACAGGATGGACGGCCCCTTTGACCCGCAAAAAGGGCACCGCTTTAACAAGAGCAAACTGCTGCTCGACCCGTACGCGCGCGCGTTGACGCGCAATTTCAAGTGGGACTTGTCCTTTGCGCGCCCTCCATCCGATGACCTACTCGGCTTTTCGGACGCGGACAGCCTGCGTCATGTTCCGCGAAGCGTTGTAATAAGCCGCGTTGACCACATAAGAAACAAGTCCCTTAATCATCCGGCGGAGCAGAGCGTCATATATGAACTGCATGTGAAGGGCTTCACATATCATAAATCATCGGGCGTACAACATCCCGGAACTTACAGGGGACTCATCGAAAAAATTCCGTATCTCAAGGAACTCGGCGTAACCGCTGTCGAACTTCTGCCGGTTCAGGAATTCGATGAGTTTGATAACATAAACAAAAATCCCGAAACAGGAGAGAATCTCAAAAACTTTTGGGGCTACAGCACGCTTGCGTTCTTCGCTCCGAAGGGCTCTTATTCGGCCGGCGAGTCTCAGGTGAACGAGTTTCTTGAGATGATCCGGGCAATGCACGAGGCCGATATTGAAGTAATCCTCGACGTTGTGTTCAACCATACAGGCGAGGGCGACCATCACGGCCCGACCCTCAGCTTCAGGGGAATCGATAATTCCATCTATTATATGCTCGATGATGAAAAGCAATATTACAAAAACTATTCTGGCTGCGGCAACACCTTCAACTGCAACCACCCCTTTGTACGATTGTTCATTATGGACTGCCTGCGGTACTGGGCTATTGAAATAGGAGTGGACGGATTCCGCTTTGACTTAGCCGCGATTCTGGGGCGCGACCAGGACGGAAACATTCTGGTGAATCCGCCCATCATTGAGCTGATAGAACAGGACCCCATTCTTCGCCATGTCAAGATTATTGCCGAGGCATGGGACGCGGCAGGCGCCTACAAAGTAGGCGACTTCCCCGGACGCTGGAAAGAGTGGAACGGACGCTATAGGGACGATGTAAGGCGTTTTTGGCGCGGGGATGACGGGTGCGCCGGCATATTCGCCACAAGAATATGCGGCAGCGCCGATTTGTATAAGAAATTAGGCCCAGGGTGCAGCATCAACTTCATCACATGCCATGACGGTTTCACATTGAACGATCTTGTGAGCTACAATGAAAAGCACAACGCCGCCAACGGAGAGGAGAACAGGGACGGCGAAAACCACAATCTGAGCTGCAACTTCGGAAGCGAGGGGCCGGATGATTCGCCCGAGATCAACGCGCTGCGGCTGCGCCAGACAAAGAACTTCATAGCAACACTTTTCTTGTCCCGCGGCGTGCCTATGATAACATCGGGCGATGAATTTTCGCGTACAAAAAACGGGAACAACAACACGTATTGCCAGGACAATGATCTTTCATGGCTCGACTGGGGACTTCTTGAAAAAAACAGCGAGATGTTCGGCTTCACAAAAAAGATGATCGCGTTCCGGAAAGCGCATCCCCTGCTCCGCAGCGACAAGTTTTTCCACGGGATAGTTGAGGACGGCTGCTCCACGGCTGATGTAAGCTGGTACGATGCCGGCGGAAACGCTCAGGACTGGGACGGAAAACTCGTTATCATGCTGCTCAACGGACAATACGCCGAGCAGCCTGATAACGATATATGCATAATATTTAATTCTGATACAAAAAGCGTTCTTTGTGAGATTCCGCCAGCCCCTTCCGGTAAGCCATGGAACTTGGTTATAGATACATTTTCGGAACCGCCTCTTGGCATACAGGAACCCGAAACATGGAAGACGGAGAACCGTTACAATGTGCACGGCAAATCGCTCGCCGTATTAGTGGCCGAAGATGTGAAAAAGGCTCCTTTATAGGAGCCTTTTGTCTAATTTGACAACTGATTGAGTTCTTCTACGAGAGTCTCAACAGCATTATCATCAAGGCCGTGAGCTTTCATTCCCTGTTCGAGGGTTTCAAATACACCAATATGACATCCTATACAATGCAGGCCATATTTTCCGAGAACCGGCGCGGTCTGAGGGTACTGGCGGATGAGATCTCCGAAAGTCATATCTTTATTGATTGTCTGGGACATGATCCACTCCTTTGTTTGTAATTTAGCATATTTTCAAGAGTCACAACATATAAATTTTAGCTATTAAATTGTCTATCACTTTTTTGTAAGTATTTTAACAAAAATAGTGCTATAGAACGTTCACAAGAGCATATTGAGGCGGCAGATGAGACATGAGGGCTCAAAAATTAACCTTTTCATATCGCCACAATATCTTCGTACAAATCGCTCAGCCGCTTGCGCAGCCGTACAACCGCGTAGTGCTTCCGGGAAAGCAGAGTGTTGACCGGCACTCCTTCGGCCTCGGCGATATCCTTAACGGGCAGTCCCAGAAACTCGGTCTGCTCAAAAATTTCACGCTGCTCCGCCGGCAGCTCGGCGAGCGCGGCCTCAATCTCGTCCCAAACAAGCGAACGCAGATACTCGCTTTCAGGAGTCGACTCATTGCAAAAGAGTATATCGGCAAATTCCCTGAACATATCGTCATCTTCGTCGTAATACTCGGGATACGGCTCTTCGCGCTTCTTCTTTCTCCAGTTAATGATCTGGTTGCGCGCGACCCGGTACAGCCACGCGCTTACATGCTCCACAGGCCTTGAGATGCTGTCCATTCTCGCAAGCTGGTAAAATACCTCCTGTGCAATATCTTCCGCGTCTTCCGCGGAAGATACCCGGCCGCGTATAAAGTTGACAAGCCGCGGACGCAGGCTCACTGCGGCAGCGGCTGTATCAGCGCTCATTTCTTTTCCTCATCAAAACTCGCGCAATTGAACGGCCTGTGGAAGAATTTTTGCGCAAATTCTTTTCTTTCATCATCGCTCATGCCCTTCCACTTGTCGCGTAAGTGATTACGATAGTGATGGTGCTTATGCGCAAATCCAAAAGCAAGCAGCTTGCCTCCGCCAATGCCTCCGAACAATAGCCGCGATAGAAGAAACAATCCGACAGCCTGTCCATAGTCGATAGCCGGGAGCCCCGCAATATTGGGCAAAATAATATTCCATAAAATCATTGTAAGCGCGCTAAAACCGGCAAGCGCGGCTATGGCCAACAGAACGAATTTTACAGCATACAGCTTTTTCATAATATATTGTCTCCTTTGATATGCTAAAAGTTTACGCCTTTAGTATAAAAGACAAACCGGCGGCCGAAATATTTTATATTTTTTGTTTTTTTACGTTTTTCTTTCGTTTTTTCTCACAGCAGAGGCTTTTTCGCACATTGAGCCGGGCTTTTTATTTCCGGTAGCGGTAATGCCCGATTATTTTGTAATCGAACAGCATGTCTTCAAGAACCTGCCCGCGGCCTATATTATGGACTATGAGCGGCCGTTCCGTGAACATGGATTTTTTGCGCGCCACTATTCCTATATGCAGCACTCCGCCGTAAAGATTCCAGCAGACAATATCACCCGGCGCGTAATCCGCGGCGGCGGGTGATATTTTTTTAACCTCGCCATGCCTTGAAAAAAAAGTCATGAGATTCGGCACTCTTCTGTGGTCGATGTTCGTATCGGGCTTTTCCCGCCCCCAGTTTTTTGGGTAAATTTTAAAATGCGCCCTCATGTCCTCGTGCACCTCTGCCTGCAGGTCAATGCCCAGCATTCTGTAGGCGCGTATTACAACATCGGTGCACACTCCTACTCCGGCCGGCACATCTCCGAGCGGATACGAAATCCTGTAGTAAGAAGCGTCGTACACAACATTTTCTTTGGTCAGGGCAAGCGCGGAATCGGCGAGCCTTTCGTAAAAACCGGGTGTGCTTTCCGCAGAGCAGGATAATATTACAAGAAAGAAAAAGCACAGCCGGGAGAGAACTTTCACATCGCCGCCCTTCCGCGCGCAAAGGCGTTGATTGTTTCCATCCACTGCGGAATATCAATATGCTGCGGACAAAGACTCAGGCATTGTCCGCAGCCGCTGCACTCCTGCGCCTGTTTTCCCTTTCCCAGTATGTTGTTGTACTCAAGGTCAAAAATGAACTCGTTTCTCGGCGATTGGCCCTGGAGGTAGTTGTTGTATATGCCGAACACCTTCGGAATATCGGCCCCGGACGGACAGTCCATGCAATAGCGGCAGGCCGTGCACGGAATCACCGATTCTTCCCTGTATGCGTCGAGCGCCTTTTCTATGACTGTATAGTCCTGTTCATTTAGCGGAACAAAATCGTTCATTGTGCTGATATTGCCGCGCAGTTGATCCATACTCGACATGCCGCTTAAAACCGTCAGCACGCCCGGAAGCGACGCCGCATAGCGGAGCGCCCACGAGGCCGTAGACGCGGAGGGCCGCGCCGCCTTGAACAGAGCTGTTGACTTTTCGCAGAGCGAGGCCAGCGCTCCGCCGCGCACCGGTTCCATAACAACAACCGGAATGCCTTTATCGTTGAGTATTTTATACTGCAGCCCCGCGTCCTGAAGTTCCCAGTCAAGATAATTGAGCTGTATTTGCGCAAAATCCCACTCACGCCTGCCCGCGACAGTCATGAGAAGTTCGGGCTTATCATGAAAAGAAAACCCAAGGCGGCGTATTTTGCCCTGCCTTTGCTTTTCTTTGGCAAATTCATATATGCCGTATGATTCTACCTTTTCCCAATGCGATTCATTTATATTGTGAAGCAGGTAATAATCGAAGTAATCCACCCTGCAGTTTTGCAGCTGTTCATTAAATATCCGCTCAACATCAGCCTTTGACGAAACCGATACCAAGGGCATTTTTGTTGCCAAGTTAAAACTCGCGCGCGGGTGCTTTGCGAGAGCCTCTCCTGTAAACGGCTCGGACTTGCCGTCATGGTACATATAGGCCGTATCAAAATAATTAACGCCGTGAGCAATAGCGTAATCCACCATTTCCTGCGCGGCCGCCTTGTCTATTTCACTTTCACCCAGCATGGGCAGGCGCATACACCCGAAACCCAGCAAAGAAATAAGCTCGCCGCTGTTCTTGTATCTTCTTGTTTCCATGCCGCGCCGGTTACGGAACGCTGTAGAAACAATTTTTAGGCGATATAATGAGCCCCTCTTTCTTGAGCTCCTTGATTGCCTTGTCCACATCTTTTTTGTCGAGCCCGGAAGCGGCGGCAATCTCCGCGCTCTTAAGCGGCTTGCCCGCTTTCTTAAGGGCATTGAGTACTTCTGTATTAGCCGGCATTGTTTTCCTCCTCTGTTGTATCTGTTTTATTTATATCCACACTCTCACAACAG
>JAITPE010000089.1 GCA_031289575.1 Spirochaetia bacterium
ATAGGCGCGGTGCTTGTAACTGTGAACACAGCCTACAAGATTCACGAGGCCGAATATCTTCTGCGCCAGTCCGATACGCACACGCTTGTGATGATCGACGGCTATAAGGACAGCGACTACGCGGGCATAATAAAAACGCTCTGTCCCGAATTGGAAAGCGCGGCCAAGGGCGAACTCAAAAGCGCAAGGCTTCCTTTTCTCAAAAACATTATCACCATAGAAAGCGCAATGAACGGCTGCTACGGTTGGCACGAGGCCATGAGCAAAGCAAAGGACACGCCGCTGTCCGAGGTCTATGCAAGGCAAAAGCAGATCAACAAAAACGATATTTGCAATATGCAATATACATCAGGCACAACAGGATTTCCAAAGGGCGTTATGCTGACACATCACAATGTTGTGAACAACGGCAAGGCGATAGGTGATTGCTTGGATTTATCAACTGCCGACAGGCTGATGATTCAGGTGCCGATGTTCCATTGCTTCGGCATGGTACTCGCGATGACTGCCTGCATTACTCACAGCGCGTCCATGTCTCCTGTGTTCGCATTCTCGCCCAAGATCGGGTTGGACTGCATCAACAAAAAAAAGATAACGGCATTCCATGGCGTACCCACAATGTTCATCGCGATGCTCGACCATGACGATTTCGCGAAAACTGATTTTTCGCATATGCGTACCGGAATAATGGCAGGCAGCCCGTGCCCTGTTAAAGTAATGGAAGATGTCATAAACAAAATGAACATGAAAGAGATATGCATAACATACGGACAGACCGAAGCTGCGCCGGGATGCACCATGAGCAGCATAGATGACCCGATAGAGAAACGCGTTAACACCGTAGGCAAGGCGATATTCGCGGTGGAATGTAAAATTGTTGATCCAGAGACAAACAAAGATCTTCCCGATAATGTTGACGGAGAATTTGTCGCAAGGGGGTACAATGTCATGAAGGGCTACTACAAGATGCCCGAAGCGACCTCCGCTGTTATAGATGAAAACGGCTGGCTTCATACCGGAGACCTGGCAAGGCGGCTTCCGGACGGTTACTTTAAAATTACGGGAAGAATCAAGGATATGATTATACGCGGCGGCGAGAATATCTATCCAAAAGAAATTGAGGAATTTCTTTATACTCATCCAAAGATTAAGGATGTCCAAGTCATAGGGGTTCCGGACAAACAGTACGGAGAGGAGATAATGGCGTGCGTTGTGCTCAACTCCGGAGAGAGCGCTACAGAGGAAGAGATCAAGGAATACGTTAAGTCGCACATGGCAAAGCACAAGGTTCCGCGCTATGTTGATTTTGTGTCCGAGTTTCCGATGAACGCGGCGGGTAAAATTCTCAAGTACAAGATGCGCGAAAACGCGGTTGAAAAATTGAACCTGCAAGAGGCGAACAGTATTGTGACGGCATAGAATACTACTCATCCTTTTGCGGGTAAAAAAGAAATACAACAAATCCTATGAGAGCGAATATCCCTCCTGTCGGGCCGGCCATTTTTACTCCCATAGGATTTGCCGCGTCTTTCCCAAAAACCGCGAACAGGTACGATGCTGCCGCGGCCGCTACCCCATAGTTTATCTTCATGAAAAATCCCTGCACGCCGAAAAACATTGCCTCGCGCCTGATTCCTGTTTTAAGGCCGTCCATACTGCTTATGTTCGACACTATGGCGTTTGGTATAACAAGCAGTATTGATACCGGAATGCCGAGCAGTATCATGTGAGCGCAGGCCGCGTAGACCCTGTAATCCCCAAACATATCTATAAAATATGTCAGGCTCATGAAGAGAGAAAACGAGAGAAGGCCGGCGAGCATAAGGATTTTGTTTGTGATATGTTTTGATATTATATTTATGATGATGAAGCAGAGAAAGGCGCTCCCGAAAAGAAGGGCCATGAGTACAGTCTGAAATGATTGTTCTTTTTGCAAAAGCACTATTGGGTAATAGGCGATGAGCGATCTTATGATGTTAAACGAGAACCAAAAGAGAATGGTCCCCAGCATGTATATCAAAAATGTTTTGTTCGAAAGAGTCATCTTGAGCGATTCAAGGAAGCCTGTTTCGGCCGGCTTTGATTCTCCGAAACGCTTTTCGTCTATGGGCGCCGCTCCTGAGATGAGCGAGACAAGGGCCGCGAGCGAGGCTATGCAGATGGATATTTTCAGCGCGGCGGACGCCCCAAGCGGCGCAAAAATTTCCTGAAGCAGGGGAATCCCTATCATGACAAGCGCCGCTCCAAGCAGCGAGAAGGCCGCGATAGCCGCCGATATAAAGACGCGTCCGCCGCGCTCCGGACTTAGTTCCGGAAGAAGAGCGAGGTAGGGCGCTACATAGTATGTAAAGGCGATGAAGAACAGTCCAAGCATCAGCGCGATGTAAACAGCGTTGGCCGCCGATTTTGTACTGTCGGGCGGAAAAAACAGCAGCGCTGTTGCTGCCGCGAGCGGGAGCGCGCCTGTTACAAGGAAAAACTTTCTGCGCCCCATTGCGAACCTTGCCCTGTCGCTCAGCCACGCGATCAGCGGGTCGGATATAGAATCAATGACTCTGCCGAAAATTATAATCAGCCCAAGAACTGTAAGTCCGGCAAAAACAACCTCGCCGCTTATGAGTTCCGGCATGCCGCTTTCTTTCGGCGGCATGAGAAAAAATATTAGATACACGCCGAAAATATTATCGGCTATTGACTGGCCGATTGTTCCGCTTGCGTAAAGAATCTGTCTTGTTTTGCCGAAACGCTCCATTCTGTTTCCTTTCTTTTTCTCTTTCGGTAGTGTTTTTTTAGGGGTCAGAGCCTTGCGCGGAATGTAGCACAGTGCACTTTTTTTTGCGTGCAAAACAAGCAATTTATCTAAGCAATCTATATGAGATCTTCAAGCTCGTCAAGAATTGACTTCTCTTCCTCGTTAAGCGCGGGCTCTTGCGGCGGAGTGGTACTTTCGGGAAGTTTGCTGAACGCCGACTTGTCCTCATCGGAAAATTCCAAGTTGCCGGAGAGGTCTCCCCGAGCGCCGAGCCTGAAGACAAACGCCGAAGAAAAACAGTAGCAGAGATATATCGCCTCAAAGATTTTTTTCTTGTTGAGCCTTTGGTGGTGTTCAATTGTGATGTCCATCTTGAGGACATCCTGCGGATTCTGAATGATTGTCTGGTCGCCGTTCATA
>JAITPE010000098.1 GCA_031289575.1 Spirochaetia bacterium
GGGACGCATAAGCATTGAGGTTTTGTGTTCAAAGGGGACATACATTCGTTCCATTGCACGGGATGCCGGCGGGATTCTGGGTACAGGCGCCCATTGCAGCGCGCTCAGGCGGGTCAGCTCGGGTATATTTTCTGTTGATGACGCTGTCAGTACAGATGAGCTGTCCGGCATTATAGACGGCGCCTTTACCGGGAAAAGGTTTTGCTTGTCTGCAATTGAGGCGCTGTCGGGTTTCGGCCGGGTGGTTTTAAAATCAACCGCTCTCAAAAAGGCGCAAAGCGGCGCCCAGTTCAGGGAAGATGAGGTAAAAAATCTTGAAGATGCCGGAAATGAGTTCATTATTTTGAGCGAAGATGAAAAATTAATTGCAATAGCCGACATAGATATTGATAAATGGCTGATTAAGTATCAAAATGTGTTCAGCGGTCAGCGCTGACAAGAATGATTCAGGAGGAAAAAATCCGTTATGCTTTCAAAACAGGAGATAATTGATACCTACAAAACACATGAGGGCGACACAGGTTCATCTGAGGTTCAGGTCGCTCTTTTGACAGAACGTATCAATCATTTAACCGAACATTTTAAGGTTCACAAAAAGGATCATCATTCAAGAAGAGGCCTTTTAAAATTAGTAGGACAACGCAGAAGACTTTTGACATACCTTAAAGGAAAAGATCTTGAGCGCTACAGAGCGCTGATTAAAGCCCTTGAACTCAGAAGGTAAAGGCGCTTAAAGAAACGAGGCTTCATCAGATTTCCTCTCTCTTTGGAGACAGGAGTTGTGTCAGAATATAGGAGCCCGAAATAAGCATAAAAATTTGTGCTTATCTCTGACTTCTGGATTCTGGCATTTCAAAACTCTTGACCGTCTGTGAAGCCTTTCAATAAAAAATGAGAGGTCATTATGACTGTAGAACATCGTGTTGAAATAGGAAAAGAAGTTTTGAAATTCAACACAGGATACTTCGCGAAACAGGCTCACGGAGCCGTGCTTGTATCTTACGGCGAGACTGTAGTTTTCGCATCGGCGGTAATGGAAAATTCGGTAAAGGAAGGGCAGGATTTTTTCCCTTTGACCGTTGATTACCGCGAAAAGGTTTATGCTGCCGGAAAAATCCCCGGCGGTTTTATAAAAAGAGAAGCAAGGCCGACCGACAGGGAAACGCTTGTATGCCGCCTTACGGACAGGCCGCTCAGGCCTCTTTTTCCGGACGGCTTCATAAACGAGGTTCAGGTAATCATATATGTTCTGTCGCATGACAAGCAGAATCAGCCTGATGTCCTGGCAATAAACGCGGCATCGGCCGCTCTTTCTGTTTCCGGAATGCCATTCAAGGGCCCGGTCGGCGCGGTAAGAATAGGCCGCCTGAACGGAGAATTTATCCTTAACCCTACGTTTGATGAAATCAAGAACAGCGACATCAATCTCGTGGTTGCGGGCACTGTTAAGGCCGTTACCATGATTGAGGGTGAATCAAAAAATGTTTCCGAGGCCGAAATACTTAAGGCTGTGGAGACCGCGCATGAGAACATCAAAAAGGTGTGTGCCGCGCAAGAGGAGTTCACGCGCATGGTGAACCCCTCGCCCCTTGCGTACAAGAGCTATTCGCCCGATGAGTCTCTTAAGTCCGAGCTTAAGCAGCGTTATCACGGCGAGCTTGTGAATCTGAAAAACTATATTGATAAAAAAGAAAGAGAAAACGCTTTTGACGCCATAGCCGGCAAAGCCAAGGAAGAACTCGCCGAACAGTTTCCGGAAACAATCGGGCAGGCAAAATCTCTCCTTGATGAAATGGATGGAGAGATTATGCGGAAGCGCATTCTCGATGACGGCATCAGGGCGGACGGACGCAATCTCAGGGAGGTTCGCCCTATAGATATAATTACCGGCCTGCTTCCCAGAACGCATGGTTCGGCCGTGTTCACCAGAGGCCAGACCCAAAGTTTGGGCATCACAACGCTGGGCACGGTCAACGATGCCCAGCGCCTTGACAGCTTAGAGGGCGAGTCCCATAAGCGCTTCATGCTTCATTACCACTTCCCGCCATTCTCTGTCGGCGAAACAGGAAGAACAGGCGGAGCGGGACGCCGCGAGATAGGGCATGGAATGCTTGCCGAGCGCTCCCTCGCCTATGCTGTTCCCGACGAAAAGGATTTCCCGTACACAATAAGGCAGGTCTCCGAAATTCTTGAATCAAACGGTTCTTCCTCAATGGCAACTGTTTGTTCGGGCTCGCTTGCGATGTTCGACGCGGGAGTTCCGCTTAAAGCGGCGGTTGCCGGTATTGCCATGGGGCTTATTCTTGAGGGCGAGCGCTTTGCCATACTGAGCGATATTTTGGGCCTTGAGGATCATCTCGGCGACATGGACTTTAAGGTGGCCGGAACATCCGCAGGCATTACGGCGTTTCAGCTTGATATAAAGGTCGAGGGAATCACGACCGAAATAATGCGGGTGGCGCTCGACCAGGCAAAAGAGGGACGCCTTCACATACTTGATAAGATGAACGCGGTGATGCCCGCTCCCAATAAAGAGCTGTCGCCCTATGCTCCGAAGTTTAAACAGATTAAGATTGATCCCGACAAGATAGGCGGCGTAATAGGCGCCGGCGGAAGAATCATCAAAAAAATTATTGAGGATTCGGGCGCCGATCTTAATATTGAGGATGACGGAACAATATCCATCAGTTCAAGTGACTCGGCTTCCATTGAAAAAGCGGAGAAAATAATTCTCGGCATTGTTGAAGATGTTAAGGTAGGCACGGTTTACGATGCTGTTGTAAAGAAGATCATGGAATTCGGCGCCTTTGTGGAATTTTTGCCGGGCAAAGAGGGACTTGTTCATATTTCCAATCTTGACCATACAAGGGTTAAGAGTGTAAGGGATGTGGTCAAGGAAGGCGATTCTATACGAGTTAAAGTAATCAAGGTGGACAAACAGGGCCGCATTGATTTAAGCAGAAAGGACGCTTTGGAGTAAAGCCTTTAATGGTAACAAAATATGTTCAGCCAAACGGGCTCAGGGTAATACTTGAGCCCGTTTCAAGTTCTGTGTCGGTATCGGCCGGTTTATGGCTTACGAGGGGCTCAAGAAATGAAAAGAGCGATGAGTACGGTTACGCTCATTTTGTTGAGCATATGCTCTTCGAGGGAACCCAAAAATACTCGGTAAAGGAACTGGCAAAAATGGTTGACCGTGTAGGCGGACAGCACAATGCCGCCACAGACCGTGAGTATACATGTTACTATATCAATATAATGGCCGATCATCTTGATATGGCCGTTGACATACTTTCAGAAATGTACTACCATCCGCTCTTTGACGCCAAGGAACTTGAAAAAGAAAAAAATGTTATACTCGAAGAAATCATGATGTGCGAGGAGAGCCACGATGAGTATGTCTATGATTTGTTTAGCGAGTACATGCTGCCTGGGCATCCGCTGAGCCATCCGATACTCGGCACAAGCGGCATCATTGAATCGGCAAGCAGCTCTTCGCTGCGAGAATTTTACCACAACAATTACCGTAACGAAAACGCGATATTTGTCGTAGCCGGGAATTTTAATATTGAAAAGGCGAAAGAACTCATAGGCCGGCATTTTGAGTCCAATAACGGAAACCCCAATCCGCCGGCCGGGGACATTCCGCTTCACCCTGAACGCGTTCGTTTTAAGCACGCCAAACGCAATATTGAGCAGGTACATTTTTGCATGGGAACCGAAGGCATAAAAAGAAACGATGATGACCGCTGGGCTTTATATATTCTCAGTACGATTCTGGGCGGCAGCATGTCATCGCGGCTTTTTCAAAAAATACGCGAAGACATGGGACTCTGCTACTCAATATATTCGTTTCACTTGAGTTACAGCGACCTTGGGCTTTTTGGAATCTACTGCGCTACAGGCAGAGAAAATTTTCATAAAACAGTCGGCCTTATTGCGGACGAGTGCCGGCTGCTTCTTAAGGACGGAATAACGGCTGCGGAACTTGAGGACGCGAAAACTTTTATAAAGGGAAGCCTTGCCCTGAGCCTTGAAAGCGTTGAGGTGCGGATGGGGCAGATCGTGAAAAACGAAATAACATTCGGCAGACATTTCTCTTTTGATGATACGATGAAGCAGATTGACGGCGTAAGCCGCGATGATTTTATGCGCCTTGCCGCCCGTCTTTTTGAAGGCAAGGAACTCTCCCTTATTTCTGTAGGCCGCATGCCGCGAGGTTTGCGGAAACGCAAGCCGATGGACTTGCGCATGTAGGCCCCGCGTTTTTCGCACATGAGCCGTCAGCACTCCGCACCGCGGTAGGTAGCGATTTAAAATTAGGGGTCAGAGCCACTCTTCTCGCGTCGGGGCGGATTGCGCCAATCCAGTGCCAAGCACAACATCATAAACTTAAGGAAACAATGAAGAAAATAACCGCAAAGTCGAAGAAGTCGCAGAAGGTTTTTAGGTCAAAATTTGACCTTTTCCTTCCTTATTTGACTTATTCGACTTCGTGGTTAAAAATTCTTCGTTTGCCCCACTAAAAATAATTTGCTACCCCGCGGTATGTTGGGAGGCTGATGAAAATATATTTGACAAATATTTCCTTTGCTTTAGATGGGTAAAGAACGCCGCGATGGTGAAATTGGTAGACACGCTAGGTTCAGGGTCTAGTGAGCGAACGCTTGTGAGGGTTCGAATCCCTCTCGCGGCAAATCCTGAAAATCCACACAAGCTTAGATTCAAAACTTAAAAGGATAAATTAAATATGATAGCAGAGTATTTAATGATTGATTTGGAGGTTTTGGATTCTTTTGCAGGTATCGAAGACAGTGAAATTTTATCGGAAGCTCTTTTTAAAACCGAAGAAAGCGGAAAATTTGAGCATATAGATATTGATAAGATTTGGGACGCTCTTCATTATTTTTTAACCGGAGTCTCGGCC
>JAITPE010000106.1 GCA_031289575.1 Spirochaetia bacterium
TAATTGACGGAATGAAAAGCGGCAAGATTGATATTCTCTTAGGCACGCAGATGGTTGCCAAGGGATTATATTTTCCGGGAGTTTCTGTTGTCGGGGTTCTCATGGCCGATATTGGACTCAATCTGCCGGATTTCAGGGCGGCAGAGCGCATCTTCTCACTCCTTGTACAGGTTGCGGGCCGCTCTGGCCGGGGCAGCACGAGCGGCACGGTTTTTATCCAGACAAGGGATCCGGATCATCCAATATTCCGCTTTATAAAATCACAGGATTATGAAAGCTTCTACCGTGCCGAATTAGACGAGCGCAGGGTGCTGCGCTATCCGCCCTTCTCGCGGATAGCGCGGCTTCTTATACGCGGAGAATCAGAGGAATTAGCCGCCGCCGCGATTGAAAGCCTGTCGGCCGCGCTTAAAAAGGCAATCGAAGGCATCGACAAAAATGTTATTCTGCTTGGACCGGTTGCGGCTCCTGTAGAAAAAATTGGTGACAACTACAGGTACCACATTATTTTAAAGGGAAGGGACACCACTCGCATACGGGGCATAATACGCGAGGCAAGGGACGAACTCAAGCTTAACAAAAAGCTCTACTTGGAGATCGACATTGATCCCGTTGATATGATGTAGGCATTTTGAAAAAAAAGATTGAGGGTTTCTCTGAAATTCAACCCGTATATTTTTACACCAATGGAAGTAATATAAAATGGATAATTTTGAAGAACAGCTTGAAAAAACATGTACAAAATTGTACGAACAAATTGAAAAGATGTTCGTTTAGGAAAATTAGCAGTAAAGGAGTTGTGTACTTTGAAACTTTATCACGGCAGCAATCTTGAAGTGAAAAATCCTAAATTATTGCATCATGTTCGGGCGCTTGATTTTGGTTCTGGATTTTACCTTACATCAAGTCTGGAACAAGCGAGTCGCTGGTCGCAGCTTAAGGTAAAACGTCAAAGAAATGGTAAGCCTATTGTTTCCGTATTTGAAATTGATGAAGCAAAATTACTTGATTTATCTGTATTAACATTTGATAATGCAAGTGCAGACTGGTTGAGGTTTATTAGCAGTCATCGCAGGTTAGAAATTGTTGAGGATGATTGGGATGTTGTTGTCGGACCAGTGGCAAATGACAATACAATGCCTGTTTTGAACTTATACTTCAAAGGCAGCTACGATGAAGAAGAGGCTTTGAAACGGTTATTGCCGAAAAAATTGAAAGACCAATATGCTTTTAAAACAGAAAAAGCGCTTAAATTATTAATCCTAAAAGGGGTGATTGAGTTATGAAAAAGACCTCAGTTGAAGTTTTAGATTATTATGATGAAGAGGTTGTAAAAATGATTTCAGAGAAATATGGGTTTGAGCAGATTATTTCACTTCGTAAATTTTTATCTTCTCAGAGTTATTCAATGTTGTCAGATTCAGAACTTGAGATGTGGGAGTTTGGTCCTGCCGGGATCTTTGATATGTGGGAAAGCGAACAAATTACTGGTGACCCAAGAAATTCGCAGTATTTGAGGGGATGAAGTTGAGTCAAGAAATGAAATTTTTTATCTATCTGATTGAGCGATATGCTGAAAAGAAAGACAAAACAGCAGACCAAGTCTTGAAAGAGTGGGATTCGTTAGATTTGACTAATTTTATTTTTGATATGTATGAATTATATCATGTTGAACGCTTGCAGAATGCTTTTGATGATATTGATGAGCTGATTTTAGAAAAGCGGGGGCAAGGTAGATGATGGTCTGTTGCTGTGCATTATTTTTCCCGTGGCGGCAAAATTTTGCGGGGTCAGAGCCCCTATATATCAACTCTTGTTACGCTGCCGACACTCTCTGGCCAAATTGTTTCAAGAACTTCCTTTACAGATGAAGCCTCGCCGCTTGTATAAAATGATACCGTACCCTCTTCTTCCCTGCTTCCCAGTATGTTCCTGTAGCGCAGAACTCTCTCTGTCTGTTTGGCAACCGCAAGACCGGTATCGAGAATAACAATATCCTTGCCGCAAATCTTCTGTATCGCGTCCTTCAAAAACGGATAATGCGTGCACCCGAGAACCAGCGTATCTATTTCTCTCGCCAAAAGAGGCTGAAGAAAACGGTTGAGCATATCAAGAGTCTCCGGCGAGTCCTTTTTTCCCTGATCAACAAGGTCGGCGAGGCCGGGAGCGGGCTGAGTAAATATCTCAACCCCGTTGCCGAATTTTTCAACGAGTATGGAAAATTTCTGTCCCTGGAGCGTAAGGTTTGTGGAGAGAACTCCTATTCTTCCGTTTCTGGTAATATCGTGCGCCGGCTTGACCGCTGGCTCAACTCCTATTATTGGTATATCCTGATTATTAATGCGCACCAAGTCTAACCCCGCGGAGCATGCCGTATTACAGGCTACAACAACAGCCTTCACTTTTTGCGACGCGAAAAACTCGGTTATTTTAAGCGTGCGCCCCCGTATTTGCTCAACACTCTTTGTTCCGTAAGGGCACCAGAATGAATCGGCAAAATACATAATATTTTCATGGTTCAACAATTTACGGATTTCAAGCAAAATTGATACACCGCCAATTCCCGAATCAAAAACGCCTACTGGATACGGCACGTTCACCTCATGTTTATAAAAAAATCTATTATGCAGTTTCCGCAAACAACACGCCTGTATGTCAACGAAAATTATTTTTTTTGCGTAAAATATTGGATTGCTTTATCGACCCTCTTCTATAGAGGTATTGGCCGATGGAAAATTTTAATTTTAAAAAAAATTCTTGACAATCTTCCGTATTTTTTAATATCATACTAATACTATAAGTTTTATATACAATAGGAGACTGTATGAAAAAACGTCTTATTTTTGGAATCCCTCAGATTGCTATAGGTTTGTTGATAGCAGTTGGGCCGGCAGCGCTTTTCCCGGTTTGTGAAACCGCTCACGGAGCTCACGGAGTTCACGGAATGATGATGAAATGCCATTGGACAATGCGGGCGGAGCTTGGCATAGGGCTTGTAATAGCTGTTTTGGGAATTTTGAATATTCTTTTCAGCTCAGGCCGCGTTCGTTTGGGGCTTAGCCTTTCATTGCTTCTTAATGGTTTTCTGCTCCTGCTCGTACCGACCGCGTTGATTGGCGTTTGCGGAGGGCACATGGCCTGCCATACCCTTACTATGCCGGCGCTGTCCGTATTAAGCGTTATCTCCATTGCTGTTTCGGCAATTAACGCGATACTTCTGTTCAGAAACCTGAAAAACGAAACATGAGAGGCGATGCGGTTCATAAAGAATATGCTTTGACAAGCGGGCGGTTATCAATCGAAAACCTGAAACGCCGTCCGTTCCGTACCGCCTGCCTTGTTGTTGTCGTAGCAATATTGGCGTTCACATTGTTCGGCGGCACAATACTCACCGCCAATCTTAAGCAGGGCATGACAAGCATGTCGGAACGCTTCGGGGCCGATATTATGGTTGTTCCGGAAGGGGCCGCGGATAAAACCGAGGCTCTCCTGCTCCGGCAGGGATCCGGTTGCTTTTATTTCGACAACGCTGTTGCGGATAAAGTCGCGGCTGTCAATGGCATTGCCAAAACATCGCCTCAATTTTTTCTTACATCGCTGTCAGACTCGTGCTGTGACTCAATGATACAGTTGATCGCATACGATCCGGAAACCGATTTCGCGGTACAGCCGTGGATTACCGAAATGCGGAGCGGAGGCGTTAAGGACGGGCAATTGGTTGTGGGCAGCGAAATTATCATCCGCCCCGGCAACACCATTCAATTTTTTGGCACCGAATATCCGGTAGCGGCCCGTCTTTCAAAAACAGGTACGGGATTTGATACATCGGTTTTTATGACCATGAACACCATGCGCATTTTTATGGATAACGCCCGTAACACTATGGGGATGCATTTTATTGCAGATCAGCATGATAAGAACGCGATCTCGGCTGTACTTGTTAAGGTTGAGAATCCGGGTTCATCAGATTTTGTCGCTTCCGATATCAAGTATAAAATAAATGGCGTTGATGTTGTGGTTTCCAATCATATCTTTAGCAGCATCGCCGAAACATTGCGCGGCTTTGTTGTTTATGTCAGGGCGTTTCTTGCTGCGGTATGGATTTTGACTATTGTAATTTTAACGGCGGTCTTTTCAAGCCAGATCAATGAACGCAAAAAAGAATTTGCCATTCTGCGGATATTGGGCGCGACGAAAAAGAAATTGGCGCGCATCGTGTTATATGAATCATCATTTGCGGCGCTTGCCGGCGGCATTGCCGGCGTTGCCGCAGCGAGCCTCATTATTTTTCCATTCAGCACATTCATCGGCGACAAACTGCAATTGCCCTATGTGGAGATAGGCGCGGTGTCCATTATTCAGATGGTGTTTTTTACCATAGCCTTGTCGCTCGTTACCGGATTGTGTTCTTCGGTTTATTCGGCGGTGCGGGTAAGCGGCGCGGAAACCTATTTTACCATGCGCGAAGGCGAATAATGAATCTCTTGGAAATAAAAGAAGTGACCAAAGAATACAAGCGGAATAATCAGACGTTCTCCGCGGTCGATAATGTCAGTCTATTGATAAACCGGGGTGATTTTTTCAGTATTAT
>JAITPE010000225.1 GCA_031289575.1 Spirochaetia bacterium
AGGGGAGTAAGGAAAGCCGATTTCTATGTGCTGCGCGGCTCTCTTATGCCGGCGGTTCTTGTGGAGATAGGATTTATCACAAATGAAGCGGAGTCCAAATACCTGCGCCAGGCAGTCTACCAAAAACTGCTTGCGGACAGCATAGGAAACGGAATCGCAGAATTTATAACATCTTATAACAAGATGCTGAAATAGGATTGACAAATTGCCGCCCTAATCGTAAGAAAAACAACAAATCAGCAAACAAGGAATCAAATATGATAAACATAAAAGAAAGAAGAAAACACACGCGCTTTAAATGCGCCGTCAAATGCAACATGGACTACTACGAGGGCGACCCGGACTCAATGGATATAACAAAGACCCGGCCCGCAAAATTAAGAGGCTCTATTCTTGATATAAGCAAGGGAGGGACGCTCATTATATCGAACATGGCTGTTGCCGTAAGAATGCCTGTACATTTAACCTTTATGCTCAAGAAAGAAAAGCACGAACGTTCTGGAAAAATTATAAGAACAGGCCTGCTTAATGACAATCCGTCCGAGGTGGCCATGAAAATCGCGGGTCTTGGCAATAAAGAAAACTACTACATAGCTGTTGAGTTTGATGATATAATCACCAATCTCTCGGAACATGATATATGAAAAATGCCATTGTAAGAATCAACGACATAGCCGACATAGATACATCAAGAATCAGCATATACGACATGAACAAGCGCTATGTTGATGTGAAGGGCAACATGTACGGCCTTAAGTTTGATAATGCCATCAAGAAAATAAAAATCGTCCGCATTATGCGCGCGCTCAAAGAGGACGCCCCGTTTATACGCCAGCAAATAATGGTGAAGAAAAAACTTAACACGGCTGAAACTCCTCAAACCGAAGACAAGAATTATACCGAAGAAGCGCCCGAAACAGTGGAGAGCAGCGAGCCTTTTAACCCCACCATGTTCATAAACGATATACTCGGCACCATTGATTCCCATAAGGAAAGGCTCAAGGGAATAATGATGAACATAAAAAATTCGAACCTTTTTCCAAAAGAAAACAAGCAGGAGAGCAATGAACTTGAAAATATTTTCCGAAACATCGATATGGACGGCATCCTTCAGCTCGAAAAAGCGGAAAGCTACGAAAAGGAACTGAGCCAATATCCGCGTTCAGTAACCTACTACCAGGCCAAGCTCGACAATCACGCGCGCGAAATCATAGATCAGCTCGCCGGAGACAATACGCGCGTAATGAACTTCATACACTCATATGAAATGTCAAACGCGCTGCTGCGTGTATATGAAAACATAAAGGGGACGCTCGCGTCCCTTGCCGAATTAATCACTACAATAGATCCGGAAAACTCCCAGCGAATGAGTCAGTTCGAGTCCAAAGCCCTCACCGACGCGCAGATATCAATAACCAATACTATGGTTGAAATAGACGGTGTTCTCGAAAAACTCAAACCGTTTGGCGAATACCTGAAACACGCCGGCAATTTTTAATCCGCCCTATGATACTTAAACCCATTGCCGACAAATTCACTCATTCCGATGAATTCATGGAACTAAAATTCCCGGCGGAGAGCGCCTCCATTGAGGGCATCGCTCCGTCATCCTTTCCTTTTATAATAGGCGCGCTTTACGCAAAATCGGCCGGGCAATACCTTGTAATAGCCGACACCTCGCAGAAGATGCAGGACATATACTTGGACCTGAGCTGCCTTATTCCGGAAACCGAGCTTTACATGCTGCCTCCGTGGGAAAAGCTACCGTATGAACAAATCGCGCTCCCGGAAAAAACCGAGAGGGAACGCATAACAGCAATCTGCCGGGCGCTGTCCGGACGCCCAGGTGTATTTGTAACATCCGTCGAGGCCATCATAAGAAAACTGCCCTCAAAAAATTTCTTTCTGCACAAGGGGCTTCTCCTTGAAGCCGGAGTCGAATACTCGTTTAAAGACATAATAGAAACCCTTTCGGCCTACGGCTATCTGCGGGAACCCATAGTTGAAACCTTCGGCCAGTTCTCCGTAAAGGGCGGAATCATAGACATCTTTCTGCCGACACACAGCAATCCGGTACGCTTGGATTTTTTCGGCGAGGAACTTGAATCAATCCGTGAATTTGACATTCTTTCGCAGATATCAATCGGCAAAACAGGCAGCATTACAGTATTCCCAAGGCGCGAACTGCTTCTCTCCGAGCACGAAAGAGAAACACTTTTAAGTAAACTCAGCGCTTCGGCCGACGCAAAACAGTCCCTTGAACCGGGCGAAGCGCTGACCGGCATAGAGGATATTATGCCGGCAGTTGTGGAATGCGCAAGCCTGCTTTCTTTTTTTGATGAGAGCGCAGGCATAATACTCTGCGACCCTATTGAACTTTCCGCAAAGAAAAGCCAATTGGAAAAAGTATTCGACGAGCTCTATAACCGGCGAAAAGAACATTTCTTCTGCCTGCCCCCCGCCGAACTCCTTGACCCGGACGCTTACGAACGCGCGCTGGAACGCGGGCTAAAACTTCAGACATTCATGACAACACCGGGAGCCCGCGCCTGGAAGATGAAAAGCCCCTCGGGCTTTCAGGGAAAAATAAAGCTGCTGCGCGAAGAATTGGAGCGGCGCAAAAACGACGGGTGGCAGGTAATAATAACCACGGGTTTCGAGGGGCAGGCCCGCAGGCTCGCCGACCTGCTTGCATACTTTGAACCGGCCGGCGATTTCTTCACAGTCAGCCAAAAAGCGCTCTGCATAATTGTCTCGCCCTACAAAGAAGGCCTTGAGATATCATCCATCAAAACACTCATAATAGCCGACTATGAAATCTTCGGCAAGAGCTACAGAAAGAAAAAACAGTTCATAAAAAAATCATCTAAGCCTATCGATTCATTTATTGACCTAAAACCCGGCGACTATGTTGTGCACATAAATCATGGTATCGGCATATTCCGCAAAATAGAGAGGATGTCGGCCGGCGGAGTCGAGCGGGATTTTCTCCTCATAGAATACGCGGGCGACGATAAACTCTATGTCTCACTCGACCAGATAACCCTCATACAAAAATACATCGGCATGGACGGGCGCGTTCCGCGCCTTGATGCCCTTGGGAAAAAATCGGCATGGAACCGAATAAAGGACAGAGTACGGGAATCGGTCGAGGAAATAGCAAAAGAACTCATAGAGATATACTCCAAGCGCAGCGCGCTCAAAGGCTTTCAGTATCCGCCCGACACATTATGGCAGGAAGAATTCGAATCGCTCTTTGAGTACGAGGAGACCCCTGATCAGATTACGGCCATTGAGGATGTAAAAGACGATATGGAAAGCAGCCGCCCGATGGACCGCCTTATATGCGGCGATGTCGGCTTCGGCAAAACAGAGGTCGCCATACGCGCCGCCTTCAAGGCGGTTATGGCGGGCCGTCAGGCAGCCGTTCTGGTGCCGACCACCATTCTCGCGATGCAGCACTTCAACACATTCACAAAGAGGTTTGCCGATTATCCGATAAGCATTGAGATGATGTCGCGCTTTAGAACAAAGGCGCAGATAAGCATCATCAAAGATAAATTGGCATCGGGCAATCTTGACATAGTCATAGGAACTCACTCGCTTTTGGCAAAGGATATAGTGATAAAGAATCTCGGACTGCTTGTGATTGATGAGGAACAGAAGTTCGGGGTAAAGCACAAGGAGCAGCTCAAAAAACTGCGCTCCACTGTTGATGTCATGACACTGTCGGCAACGCCCATTCCGAGAACGCTGCACATGTCCTTAGCCGGTATGCGGGACCTGTCGACAATAGCGACTCCTCCGGAAAACAGGCAAACGATAGAGACATATGTTCTGGAGGAGAATCCGGATATTCTGCAGGGAGCAATCAAGCATGAAATAGAAAGGAATGGGCAGGTGTTCTACGTCCACAACCGCGTGCAGACGATTGATGCTCAGGCTAAAATGATAGAATCCCTTGTTCCCGGAGTAACGGTGTGCGTGGCGCACGGACAAATGGACGAGCACGCGCTTGAGGATATAATGATAGATTTTCTTGGCGGCAGGTATGATATTCTTGTAAGCACTTCCATAATCGAATCGGGGCTTGATATGCCTAATGTCAATACAATAATCATCAACAGATCCGACACCTTCGGGCTGTCGCAGCTGTACCAGATGAAGGGACGGGTCGGCCGCTCTGAAAAGAAGGCGTACGCCTATCTTTTCTATCCGCGGAGCATCTCGCTTACGGAGGATGCGCAAAAACGGCTGCGTGTAATATCGGAATACTCCGAGCTTGGCAGCGGATTCAAAATCGCCATGAAAGACCTTGAAATAAGGGGCGCGGGAAACATTCTCGGCCGGGAACAATCCGGAAACATAATGGAGGTAGGATTTGAGCTATACTGCCAAATGCTCGAAGACGCGGTAAGAAATCTCAAGGGCGGGAAGCCGCTGTCCGCCTACCGCACTCCTGTATTCATAAACACCGACTTTTATATTCCCGACTCGTATATCGCCGATGAAAGGCAGAAAATAGAATTTTACAAGCGCTTTGAGTCGTGCGCCGATTCCCAAGAGGTTGATGGGCTCAAGAAGGAACTGATTGACCGTTTCGGGACGCCGCCCGAAAAGGTGATGATTCTTATTGAACTGGAGGAAATCCGCGCAATCGCCTCTGCGCTGCGCATAGATGAGATCATAGAACAGTCAAAATCCATAAAAATAAGAGTAACGGAACAGTCCGTTATCGACTCGGCCGAATTAGTAAAACAGATAGCCGTAGATAAAAGGATTTCCGTTGACCCCAAGGACAACGAAATCCTCATATTTAATCCGGATAATAGACAAACGGAAAAAAAGCTCGAAGAATTAAAAAAATGGTTGCAACA
>JAITPE010000269.1 GCA_031289575.1 Spirochaetia bacterium
AGAGGGACTGGCCGCCGCATATTAAATGCGCGTCTTCTCCATGCTCCGCAAGCATGGAGAGAGCTTCTTTTACAGACTCCGGCCTCAGATAAGTAAAATCTTGTATCATATTTCACTCCATTTATTATTTTGTGCGTATAAGCTAACCTTGACCGATGATGTAAATATCTTCGATATTGTGATACCATGAGCCTGTTTTTGGAGCGTTATCGAATTCGGATAGTCCAAACATTCCGTCATCGTGCGCTTCAATGTATTCGAGTTTGTTTTTTTTGAGGGTGTCAACAACTTTCTTGCTGACTGCATCTTCGGAGAGACATGTAAAATAGTGCCTTCCTATATACAAAGCACAATCTGTACATATTTTCTTTGAGACAGGGCACATTTTTCTTGCCATTTGTATCCTCCTGATATAAAGCTAAGACTTTTAAAAAGGCTTGTAGGTCAGTTGAATCTATTCAAAGAATGACAGCGCAAAAAGTCAATAGAATTTTTGCGCATTATATATAAAAAACAGCTTATTTCAGTTTAGTGAAAATCATTCTTCCGGCTGTTGTCTGAAGTACCGATGTTACGGTGACATCGGCCAATTCGTTAAGCCTGCGCCTGCCGTTTTCCACAACAACCATTGTGCCGTCATCGAGATAACCTATCGCCTGGTTCTGGTCTTTGCCCTCTTTGATGAGAGTTACCGACATTTCCTCTCCCGGAAGCACTACCGGTTTGAGCGCGTTGGAGAGCTGATTTATATTGAGGACGGTCACGCCCTGAAATTCGGCAACCTTGTTGAGGTTAAAATCGTTGGTTATAACCTTTCCGTTCATGACCTTGCCCAATTTGACCAATTTTGCGTCGACCTCATGGATTTCCGGAAAGTCCATATCGGAAATTTTCACCTTAACGGACTGGTCCTTCTGCATCTTGTTGAGGATATCGAGTCCCCGCCGCCCCCTGTTGCGCTTTATTGAATCGGCCGAGTCGGCTATCATTTGGAGTTCGTGAAGCACAAAATTGGGAATAACAAGTATTCCCTCCAGAAAACCGGTATCACACAGGTCGGCGATGCGTCCGTCTATTATGACGCTGGTATCAAGAATCTTGTAGGTTATCTCGGTCTCGGCGTCCAATTTAACCGGAAATATTCTGTCAAGAAAGGCTATTTCTTCATTATTGATGGCAAAGAGCATCATCAGCGAAAAAGCCGTCAAATGGTATATGAGCGGTTTTATAATATACACATACTCCGAAATGGGAGGCTCAACAAATGAATCGAACGCGAGATTCATGAGATGCCCCAGCGCAAAGCCAAGCAAAAGGCCGATGATCGAGGCTACCAGAAATCTTGCCGAAACAGTATGGGAAATATATTCCACAATAATAATTACAAGCAGGGATATAACAGCCGCGGCAACGGCCGCAACGATTGACGCCTTGACCGATACGCCTATGAAATAAAGCACGGCAAGAATTACCGACGATACAAAAAAAACAATTCTAAAGAGAATAATCATGTTTCGTCCTTTTGATTTTTATAAGAAGACAACACCTCGGAAACAAAGTTTCCGGCTTCTTCTATATCGACCTTTTTTACCAGAGCAAGCTCGTTTGTAATAAGCTGATAAGCGTTTTCATAGAGCTTCCTCTCCATAATGGAAAGCTCACGCTCACCGCCGCGCCTGTAAAGATCCCTTGCCACCTCCGAGACCTCATATATGGAGCCCGTTTTGACCTTGTCGATATTATTCTGGTATCTCAGCTTCCAGTCCTCTTCCAGCGTGATGTTCTCTTTTGTGAGAACATCAACCACCTTAGGTATATCTTTCTTCGCGATTATTCCCCGCAGGCCTATCTCTTTCGCATTTTTAACCTGAATCATTACCTTCATGCTATTGTTAATGATGCTTATAAGATAGTAGTCCGCTCTCTTGCCAAGAACGGTCTTTTTTTCTATGCCCTCAATTTTTCCGACCCCATGCATCGGATAAACAATACTATCCCCGACTTTAAACATTTATACTTTCACCTCTTTCATTGAAGTCCCTCTTTTTCCAGATATCTGTCCAGTACCGATTTTACTCTTTGACCACCGCCTTCACCGTAGCCTCCGATCCTGCTTCCCCTGATCATTATATCCCCGCCCGCGTGTATAACCCCCTCGGGCTGAGGCGAAAATGATTCCTCCGGCATTCCTATATTGTAGATGTCCCGCATGTAACCGGCCCAAATCGGAGCCGCGACCGAAGCCCCGGCCTGGTGCTTGCCGAGTGACATGAACGATCTGTCGTACCCAAGCCAGACGACGGCCGCTATATCGGGGGTAAATCCGCAAAACCACGCGTCGGTCCAGTTTTGAGTGGTACCTGTTTTGCCCGCGGCCTTTTTTCTAAAGCCGGCCCTTAGGCGTATGGACTCACTGGCTGTTCCGGCGTCCACAACCGACTGCATAAGAGACGTCATTACATAATCAACTTCCTTTGAAATTACCTGAATGCTCCCGTTTATCTCTTTGAGCGCTATTATCATGCCGACCTCTTCCTCGACATTGGCGAGTTCGTTTCCGTCACGGTCTTCGACATAGCGTATGGCAAAGGGGATAACGTCTCTGCCGTCGTTGGCATAGATTGCATAGCCAGTCGCCATTTCAAACGGAGTGAGCTCCGTTGTGCCAAGAGCGAGGGACGGGCTTGAGTTAAAACGCGATGCCTGAGCCTTTGTCATTTTTGCGGCGTAATCAATTATGGTACCCGCGCCTACGATATCATATATTCTTACGGATATTACATTGATGGACGCTGCCAGAGCTCTGCGCACCGCGACCATGCCGGAGTAATTTCCCTCGTAGTTGCCTGGGCTCCATGTTTCGCCCGAGGCGTCTATATCCAATATTGGGGCATCCAAAAGCTGCGTTGCCGGACTTATGCTCTTGGCCTCGATAGCGGAGCCGTACACAAAGGGTTTAAATGACGAGCCGGGCTGCCTTCGAGCCTGCACGGCCCGGTTGTACTGATTGTTGACGCTGTATTCGGAGCCGCCTATCATGCTGGTTATGTATCCGGTTTTCGGCTCAATGGCTATGAGCGCGCCCTGCACGCTCAATGAGGTCGAGATTCCGGATATTAGCTCGCGGAATGTCTGCACCGAGTGGTTCACCTCGCCCGCGTCCGTGAAAATAGAGAGTACGTCTATGGAATCGACAAGGTCATCAGCCATTTGCTTTCTAAAAACGGTCTCTACATCGTTATGCACTATTGGAGAGGGCAGCCCGAATATCATTTTCAAATAGTTATAAGCCGAAAAAAGGCTGCGGTCAAGCGCGGAATTATACATGGCGTTCGCCCTGTTGGATACAATATTCTGCCGCGCGATCCCCTGCTCCATATACTTTTGTGCGACAAGCTGACGCTTTAAGTCGAGCGTTGTGTATACGCTGAGTCCGTCATTATAGACGGCATCCTTTCCAAAGCGTGAAACAAGAATCTGGCGCACATAGTCCACAAAGAACGGGGCGGCGTCATTTCTGGCCGATGATACATTCTTTGTGGGAAATTCATCCTTAAGCGACGCAATGAATTTGGGCCAAAACTCGTTGTACATCTTGTCGGCATCCTCACGGCTGAGGTACCCGGCATCAACCATGCGCCGCAATGTATCACGGTTTTTTTCCACAGCGGCCTTGGGCTCGCGCAGCGGCGAGTAACCGCTCGGCCTTGAGGGCAGGGCCGCGAGAACCGAGCTCTCTATAACAGAAAGATGCTTAACATCCTTATTAAAGAAAAAACCGGCCGCCGTTGAAATACCGTAACAGCCGTGCCCTAAATCTATTTGATTAAAGTACATCTCAAGAATTTCTTCTTTCGAAAACCTTTTTTCGATTTGGAACGCGAGTACGGCCTCGTGTATTTTCCTTGTTACAGTCCTTTCGCTGTCGGTAAAGATGCGCTTGGCCAATTGCTGGGTAATGGTTGAACCTCCCTGAACGACCCTTGGCTTTCCGGCCTTTACCGAGGCTGTTACGTTTTTGACCATTGCGCGCGCTATAGCCAAGGGATTGATTCCGAAATGGCTGTAGAACTCGCCGTCCTCGGACGCGATAAAGGCATTGATAAGGCTCACCGGAATATCTTCGAGCGTTACAATATTTCTTTTTTCCTGGTACAGCTCTGTAATCAGCTCCCCGTTTACATCGTAAAGGCGCGTAGGAACGCTCGGCTGAAATCTCTTAAGATTTTCGATGCCGGAAAAATTTTTTATTTCGGCGTTAATATAGCCCGAAATAAAGCCGCCCAGCACAGCGAACACAGTCAGCGCGATGAGCGCGGCTTTTTCTATTTTAAACAGTTTTTGTTCCATAAAATTAATACTTCCTTAGTCTGCCACACCGCCGATATAATCAAGCCATTAAACAGTCCGTCTACCGGAATTTTTGAATAAGAAACCACAGCGCGATAACGATAACGGCAATCAAAATTATCCAGCCTATAATATGAGCCAATACTCCAAGTACTGTCAATAAAAAAGGCAGCACATACATTATTATTAGATAAATCGCAAGCAGAGCCCCCAATACAAATACGCCTCTTTTGACCCATAAATCCATAACATCACCCTCCTGTTATTCCTATTTTAGTCTATATTTAGTCCCATCAGGGACGTTCTTTCAAAGTAACAAAGAGATTGAGTTTCTGCCGCTTGCGCCATACCGTAACCTTCATGCTCTGCCCAACCTGCGAGCGTTCGATGATGCTCAGCAGATCCTTATATGTCTTGATTTGGGCGCCGCCCAGATCAAGTATTACATCGCCGACCTTCATTCCGCCGGTATCCGCGGGGCTGCCCGCAATCACCTCGCCCACGAAGGCCCCTTTTGCCTCGGCAAGCCCCATTTCGGCGGCGTTGCGCTCGGTGAGATTGAGTATGCTGACGCCCAAATACCCGCGCCTTACCTGCTTGTGCTCCTTCAGCAGTGCCAATATGGAGTGCGCCGTATTAATGGGTATCGCGAAACCTATGCCCATGAAGCCGCCGCTCTTTGAATAGATCATTCGGTTGATCCCTACAACCTCGCCATAGATGTTGATGAGGGGGCCGCCCGAATTGCCCGGATTTATAGAAGCGTCTGTTTGTATATGAGATGAACCAAGCATGTCCACATCGCTTCTCCCCACAGCGCTTATAACACCGACTGTAAATGTTTTGTCAAGCCCAAACGGGTTGCCTATGGCAATAGCCCAATCGCCGACATTGACCTTGTCGGAATCGCCGAAATATACAGGCTTTAGATCATCGGCGTTTACCTTTAATAGCGCGATGTCGGTTTTTTTGTCGGCTCCGACTACTATCGCGTCATAGGTCTTCTCGTTTATTGTAACAAAGACCTTGTCCATATCCGCGACAACATGAGAATTGGTGCAGATGTACCCGTCTTTGGAAAGAATAAATCCCGTGCCGAGCCCTGTGCGCTTTTGCAGAGTGGAGCCCCGGTTGCCGAAGAACTCACGGATCTGCGGATCATCAAAAAAAGGATGAGTCTGCACCCTCACCAACTGTTCGGTAGTTATAAATACCGTGCTGTCCTTGTAAAGCTCAAATATTTTTTGGAAAGCGTCCTGAATCTCATGGGCCTTTGAGCCCCGCAGCTCGCTCTTGAGGGGAGATTCATCGGTATTTCCAAACAATGAAAGCGGCGAATTTTTATCTTTAGAGCACGAGAATTGATTAATAAACAAAAAACACGCGGTAAAGAGCAAAATCGGAATCAGAAATTTAAACTTGTTCATAAAGCCTTTCTTTTTATAAATTATTAAAACGCGTCCTTGCGCTGATAACGCCCCTTGCTCTCCCTGTCACCCTCGATTACATCCCTGAACATCTCTTTTTGATTGATACTGCCGTCCGGTTCGAGCATATCAAGGTCGATCAGATTATGTTCATTAACCGTAACACACGCTCGAACAAAAGTTACAAGTACAGCGACTACCGCCACAACGGAGAGCAGACCCAATATTGGCATAATGAACTTTTTTTTGACAACCTTGCCAAGTATGCCGATATTTATTTTCAAAGACTGATTCTCTTAAACAAGCTGTGTCAGCTTTACTTTTAGCGAATCTTCGGTTTGAACGCCCACCATTCTTTCCACCTCTTGGCCGTCTTTAAAGATGATGAGAGTCGGAATTGACATTATTCCGAGTCTATGGGCAACCGCGGGAGAATCGTCGGTATTTAGCTTCACAATCTTAGCGGAAATATCTCCGGCGGCGGCAAGCTTTTCAAGAATAGGCGTCTGCATACGGCACGGGCCGCACCAAGGCGCCCAGAAATCAACAAGCACCACCCCGCTTGAAGTTTCGGTCTCGAAACTGTCTACGTTCAGTTCGGTCAAATTGGACATAACCCCTCCATCTATTTATATATATAATGTCATAGAAACTTATATTTTGCTTATGTCAAATATTAATTTTTATAAGATTGGCAGAATTTTGCCGGCCGCCCCTACTGTGGCGGCCGGCAACAGGAAGTAATGCCAAAAAGTTTCGGCAAACAAACGCCCGCCGGTGATTATAAACTCAAAATCTTTTTGGCTGTTTCATCGCCCGCTTCGGTAATATAAGTTATTCCGGTTTCGCGCGCTGTTTCACGATTCGCCGCGAATAAATCATCGCGTGATATTTCGGAAATCTTAAAACGCCTCGCTCCGGCCATAAGCTGCTGCAGCCCTGCTGATAATTTATCCGCAAGTGTCCAAACAGCAATCGCGCCAAGCGTGATTTTTTTGATTTCGTCATTGCCGACTTTATTTTTAACATT
>JAITPE010000234.1 GCA_031289575.1 Spirochaetia bacterium
GTATATCGAAAATAAAAAGGATCTTCAACAAATAACAGAAAAAACAAAAAAATTTCTTAGTGGCTTTTATTCTGATTTTGCCCTGGAGCTATTATCATCGGTTGATTATATTGTTTGTAAAGAAAAAACATTTAACAATGAAATAATATATCAAAAATTTAATGAATGGAATGATAGGAAACGAAGTTTGTTTTCAAACTTGAACTACATAGATATTTCGCTGAAACGAATTAAGACATTCCCCTCACTATAGGCGCCATAGGCGCCGCAAAAAATAGAAAAACTGGATGAATGGATAAACAGGCAAAAATAAAAAATCCATTAAAAAGTGCTTGCTGAATTATTGCATAATTATTATAATATTACCAATATCAATATGCAATATAATATGAGGGAGGGCTATCATGATTAAAGTGCTCGAACAAGGGGCTTGGATTAACTATACAAACAGGCTCAACGAAAAAGAACTTATTTCTCAGGCTATGTTTTTAAGCTCACGCTATGAATGTAGCGCTACTATGGTTGCGACAGGAGTTGGATTCAAGATTACGCAGGCTTATTTTTCGATACATCGATGTCCTGATATGTCAAAGAGAAAAGAGGAAAAAATTCCTGAACTCATAGGCGGCTCGGGCCATTACGATGGAGTGAGGGCCATAAAGGACTTAAAGGATTTCGGCGATGACGGAAAGGTTAAGGAACTTTTGGCGGAATGTATCAGAGGATTTGAGCAGGCCGAAACCTATCTCTTGGCCGAACTTGGATATAAAACCAGGGAAGAGTACGAAGCTTACTGGCAAAAAGACAAGGCGGAGTATTGCCGTCCATACTGGGGCAGAATGCCGGGCCTTGAGGAGTGGTCAACCTATATAGGAGCTTATGACCACAACCGCACAGAAAATTTTTACAACAAGTACAAAAGCTATGCCATACTTCAGAAGAAAGAGGGCGAGGCCATAATAAGCGGTATCTATAACGATAGTTTTCATGAGATGCACAGTGAGCTTACATACAATCTCGGCAGCCGCAATATAAGCGAATTTGACATGATAGTGCACAGAGCGCCCCATGATCCCTGCTACGAGTTATCGCACACCGCGGCTGACGCGTTCATAGGCAAGCCTATTGACAGTTTTAAAAAACGGGATATCGGCAAGATTATCGGCGGCGCTCCGGGCTGCTTTCATCTTGTTGATATAGTAGCCGATATGGCCTTGGCTGCCATAGAGCTTCAGCAGGCAGGAAAGTAAACGCAAAGAGGCTCCGCTCTCGGCAGACCGACATTCTGGCGGCTCATGTGCAAAAAAAACGCGGAGCCTCTTTTATGGCACAAGGGTCAATCACAGAAAATTTTCAATAAGCGAAAAAGCCTCGCCGACTGCCTGTTTTAAACCTTCGGGGGATTTGCCTCCTGCCTGGGCCATGTCTTTTCGTCCGCCTCCGGAACCGGCAACAAATCCGGCTGTTTTCTTTATAAGCGACCCGCAGTCTATTCCCTTATCAACAGCCTCCTTTGTGGCCGCGTATAACAGTACAGCCTTGCCGTCCGATTGTGAGCCAAAGAGCACAACAGAGCAGCGTTCCCTTTCGCGTATAGAATCGGAAAGTTCCCTGAGCTCGTTAACGCCGGCGCTGTCAAATATCCGGCTGACAATTTTCACTCCCTTTATTTCAACAGCTCCTTCCATAATTCCGCCGGCGCCGGATGAAAGGCTTTCCTTCCGGAGCTTTTCCAATTCTTTTTCAAGAGCCTTGTTTTTGTCGACCAAATCCTCAACGCGCCTGTAAACGTCCTTCTCATTGACATTGAGTTTTGATGTAATAAGGCCGATGGCCTTCTCGCGGGCATTATACCGGTCGAGAAGCCCCTTAAGCGTTGCACCCTCAATGCGCCGGAGTCCGGCGCCGGGAGACATCTCTTTAAGAATTTTGAATGTGCCGATTTTTCCTGTATTGCCGACATGGGTTCCGCCGCAAAGCTCGCTGCTGAACCCCTCAACAGTAACAACGCGCACCCGCTCCTCATACTTTTCGTCAAAAACAGCCATCGCGCCCGATGCCACAGCCTCTTTGATGTCCATTTCCTTTACAGTGAGCTCAATGTTTTCCCATATCTTTTCGTTTATGGTGTCCTCGACACGCTGTATTTCATCGTCACTCATTGGATTAAAATGAGAAAAATCAAACCGCAGATGATCGGCGTCTACAATTGAACCGGCCTGTTTTACATGATGCCCCAAGGTTTTTCTCAGTGCGGCCTGCAGCAGGTGTGTCGCTGTGTGATTGGCGCGGATCAGGTTGCGGTGCACTGTGTTTATTGCCGCGTCAACATCATCCCCCTCTTTAAATGTACCCTTGACAACATGACCTATATGCATGAACGTTTTGTTAAATTTTTTTGTATCCTCAACTTCAAACAGCGCGGCGGACTTTGATGTAATAAGGCCTATATCGCCGGCCTGGCCGCCCGATTCCCCGTAAAAAGGAGTCTCCTTTAGTATAATAAAACCGGCGTTTCCCTCACTCAACTGCGATGCCCCGCCGCTTTCATTAAACAGGGATTGTATTTGCGATGAAAACGTTTCATGCTCATAGCCCTTAAACGCGGTGTCGCCGCTTTTGCGGGCGGCCTGTTCAAAGTATTTGCCGAGCCCCTGGTCTCCGGCCTTCCAGCTCTGCTTGCCGCGGCTGCGCTGGATTTCCATCTCTTCCTCAAAGCCGGCCAAATCAACAGAGATTCCATCGTCGGCCGCAATCTCGTTTGTCATTTCAACCGGAAATCCAAATGTATCGTAGAGAACAAAAACATCCCGGCCGGCTATTACGCCTTTGCCTGATTTTTTCAGCCCCTTCATGATTTCCTCAAGGCGGTCCATCCCGTTTTCAATCGTTTCAAGGAAACGCCTTTCCTCGGACTCAATTACAGATTTTACATTTTCAAGAGGCTCTTTGAGTTCCGGATAAAAGCCTCCCATTGTATTTACAATAGGATCGCAGATTTTGTATAGAAACGGTTCCTTGATGCCTATAAGGCGGCTAAAACGAAGGCCGCGGCGCAGTATGCGGCGGAGGACATAACCCCTCCCGTCATTTGACGGATAAATTCCATCAGACATCGCAAATGTAAGAGAACGGGCATGCTCGGCCATAACCCGCATTGGGACAATGTTTTTGCCCTCATACGGAAGGCCTGATTCTTTTGATATAAAACCGGTAAGTGACTCAAACTCATCGGTCTCGTAAACCGAGTCCACGCCCTGCACAAGCGTGGCAAGGCGCTCCAAGCCCATGCCGGTGTCGATTCCTGTTCTGGGCAGAGGATGCAAAACACCCGCGGTATCCTGATTAAACTGGTTGAAAACAAGGTTCCAGTATTCCAAAAAACGCTCACAGTCACAGCCCGGTTTGCAGTCCGGGGAACCGCAGCCGAACGCCTCGCCGCGGTCAAGGTACAGCTCGGAGCAGGGGCCGCACGCGCCTGAGTCACCGGCCGGCCCCCAAAAATTATCGGCCTTGCCTAAACGGACAATTTTTTCGGCCGGTACGCCTATATCTTTATTCCATATCTCAAAGGCTTCGTCATCATCCTGATATATGGAGACCCATATTTTTTCCGCAGGAAAGCCGATTACGCTTGTTGAAAAATCCCAGGCAAAACGAACGGCCTCTTTCTTGAAGTAATCGCCGAAACTAAAATTTCCAAGCATCTCAAAAAAAGTGAGGTGGCGTTTTGTCTTTCCGACATTTTCAAGGTCGCTGGTGCGCAGGCATTTTTGTACGCTCGCGGCCCTTGTGTATTCGAGATCTACGGTTCCGGCAAACATGGGTTTGAACTGTACCATGCCGGCTGTGGTAAAAAGCAAAGTAGGGTCGTCCTTGGGAACAAGCGGGCTCGAGGGCACAATCTTATGTCCTTTCCCGCCGAAAAAATTGACAAATGAAGTTCTGAGATCCATTATTTTAAGCATATTATCCTCCCAACAGGATGCCGCAGTGCAGAGCGCGCACATGATGTGCGAAAAGCGCTCAGCCTCGTGTACGATTCTTCGCTTTGCAACAAAGCTGTTTCCTGAATAGGCGTCAAGTATTTTGCGGGGTGGACGTCGGGCATCGAATTCATACGATGTGCCGCCTTCTCTTCGAGTTCAGGCCTGTCCCGCAGGGACAGCACTTTATTAACCGTATGCTTCAGCTTACGGTTAAGACTTATAATAGCCGTATAAGCCTCATTACAGCCATTGTAATGACAGCCGCCGCGATACCGGCGCTGAATATAATCTTAGGGTCAAACCATTCGATTCCTGGATTCTTTTTGCGGAACAGCGAAAGAAA
>JAITPE010000008.1 GCA_031289575.1 Spirochaetia bacterium
CCATGATTGATGAACTTTCTCTCAGCGGAACAATTTACTATGCCGGTGGCCGTCCTGCCGGATTTATTTTGGGAGAAAAACTCACGGATGATTCTTACGCTCTCCACTTCGCTAAGGGCCTTACCGTGTTCAAGGGAATTTATCCGTTTATGTACAACAGCTTTGCGAAATCACTCAGGGAACAATACGGTTTTTTGAACTTTGAGCAGGATCTCGGCAGCCCGGCCCTGCGGCAGGCAAAGGCATCGTACCGCCCGGACATGATGCTTAAAAAATATATGGTTTCGCTCAAGGCGTAGTGGGTACAATAACCCTGCAAGATACAACCGCCACACAAGAATAATTTGCTTTATCCAAGTATTTCAAGTATGGCATTTGTAAATTCCTGCGCCGAATCGGTTTTACAAAATCCGGAATGCCCGCTGTTTTTTATGCCGCGATGTGAAAAATTTGTCATAACAATAGGAATGCCGACAGCCAGCGCTTCTATATTTTTGATTTTAATGCCCGAGCCCGATAAAATAGGAGAGATTATACACCTGCAGCCGGACATGAGCTTGGCCATTTCTGCATTAGAAATAAGCCCTGTAAATTCTACATTTTTATGCTTCAGCACATGTTTTTTTATTTTATCTTTAACCGGGCCTGTAATAATGAGTTTCAGCTCGGAATGTTTTTTTAAAATACCGGCAAAACAGTTCAATAGAAACCATTCAATTCCTTCCAGATTGGGCTGAAAATTAAGACTCCCGGTAAATAGAATATAATTTCCTTTGCCGGAATATTTGATCTTGTTTTCCATGAACAAAATATTTTTATCTACACGGCATTTATTTTTATCAATACAAAATTTATCTGCGGCAAAATCGCGGTCATAGCCGGATAAAAAAATTATACTCGGCATTTTACAAAGAATATTTTTTTCGTAAAACTTGGCGCGGAACGATTCGAAATATGTCAATATTTTAACTATGACATTCGATTCGCATTTTGCTGTTTCTTTTAGAAAAATATGTTCAATATTATGTTCAACAAGAAAGGGATTTCTGATGTTCCTAAAATCAACCGACTCCGCCGTCCATAAAGAATCAAAATACACATTGCTTATATTATTTTGGGAGATAATTTTGCTGATTACCGCCGAGCATTCCCTGTCAATATGGTTTTGAGCAAAACGCGGTTTTGAGGAAATCATGCCCAAGCAGTAGTCAATTATGAAAAACAGTTTATTTTTTCTTCTCCGCGCAAGCCTTGTTGTAAGAACAGTATAATGGATTCCGTGCCTTTTAAAAAAATCGACCGATGCCTGTTCCGTTTGTCCGGTAACATTAAATGAAGCGACATATACCTTTGAACCTGAAGAATGTAACCGCATAATGCGTCCCAGCGTGGATTTTTTGCCCCCGTCGGTTTGCGGATATACTACCTGTGGGGTGATGAACAAAAATTTTTCGCCCGCCCGGCTCATTTTTTTATATTTTCCAGAATTGGATTCAGCGCTTTTTTCAAATATTCAATAATCTCGTTAAAAATAGCAGAATTTGTCAATTTCATAATTATCAGGTACAGCGACGCGCAAAGCGAGACCTTCGCTATAATGGCAATGTAATGATTTTCAAGTCTATAGGTAGCCGCCCAAGTAATCAAAAAAACAAGACCGGTTACCGCGGCATATGGAAAGATATCTTTGATGACTGCTGAAAGTTTAATAGGTACTAATGAGCTTATGTAAAAATGCCACACTAACAGATAAATCAACGAAATTACCGCATTCGAAAGAGCCACCCAGTTGATTCCATACGGCAGGGCAATGAATGCGGAAACAATTTGCGCTATTGTGAGCAGCAGCGTGCTTTTAAAAATAAACGATGATTTCCCAAGAGCCGTCCCAAGCTGTGTATAAAGTGTCAAAATTGGATATACTGTCCTCAATAAGCAAAAGATGTACATTATTGGAACGCATGGAAGAAATTCTATATTTAATATGCTTATAAAATCTTTGCTTATGAAAGCGATTCCGCACATTACAGGAAATGACATAAAAACTGAAAAGTGTATCAGCTTGTGTAAAATTTTTACTGTCCTCTCTTTGTCGCTTATGTCTTTTGAAAAAACAGGCTGAGCCACTCCGTTTATCATAAGATAAATAAATGTGGTTCCGGTATCCGCCCATTTTTTTCCTTCGGAGAAATAACCCACATCCGCTCTTGTGCTGTGTTTGCCTATCATAAACGATAAAATATTCTGTTGAACAGAGTTTACTATTTCGGCAATCAGCAATTTAGAACTGAACCCGAACATCTCTTTAAGCGGTGTTATACTAAAGCTGAAATTAGGTTTCCATGGCGAGAAAATCCAGCGAAAAAGCGTTCCAAAAAAAGATATGCTCAACTGGTTGGCTACGAGCGCCCAGTAGCCGAAATCCAAATATAAAAAAACAAGCGTGATCACACAGGCAAGAGACAGAGAAAAAAAATCTATCTTTGCCCGCTCCTTTATCATCAAGTGCCGAAACAAAACGGCCGTATGGGCAATTCCAAAAGCCCCCAAAACTATGCTCAAAAACAATATTCTGGAAATAAGCGTAAGCTCCGGCATATCAAAGAAAGCCGCAATTAAAGGCGCCG
>JAITPE010000075.1 GCA_031289575.1 Spirochaetia bacterium
TAATTATGTTATTTTTATGTTATTAAAATTTGACAAAAGACAGAAAAATCTCTTAAAAATTGAAGCGGAAGAAAAACAGCAAATGAAACAACAAAAATTTTGATTTATCAACAAGCGGAAAAAAGCGCAAACAACGATTAAATCAGGATTTAAAGATTTATTAACATATGAGCACACACTACTACTATTACTATTAATAAATAAATAATTATTAAATTAATGTAAGAAGGAGAAACAAAATGAAAATAAATGCCGATAAAGAACAACTTTTAAAATCTATAATAACGGCGGACGCTATTATATCAAAAAATGTTAACACTATTCTTTCAAATTGTCTTTTTAATGTTACAGAGAATCAAGTAGAGATAATATCTACAGATAATGAGATGGCCATAAGGACAAGGTTTGATGCCGTATCCGAGGGGAGCGTATCATTTACGGCCAACGGGAAAAAGTTTTCGAGCATTCTTAAAGAATTTCCTGAAGGAGAAATAATAGCGGATATAAACGATACATTGCTCGTAAGCATAAAAACAGCATCGAAAGAGATAAAAGGACGCTATTCGCTTGTCGGCAGCTCCGCTGAAGATTATCCTGATATTCCTGTCTTCGAAGAAAAAAACATAATCGAAATAGAACAGAGCACCCTCAAGGAGATGATAAGAAAAGTAGTCTATGCGGCAACTCACGATACGCTAAAGACCATATTCAACGGCATTCTGATCGTCATTGAAAACGGGAGCGATATAACAGCTGTGGCAACGGACTCAAGGCGCCTGGCTATGATAACAAGGAAACTTGATACAGAGAATAACGAATCCGGCAGCTTTATAATACCGCTGAAAACAGTGGGGGAACTCCTGCGCCTTCTTGAATCAAGCGGAAGATGCCGCCTTTCGTACAATGAAAGGCAGTGCTTTTTTAAAATAGGAAACACAGAAATAATATCAAGAATTGTTGACGGATTATTTCCAGATTACAAGCATGTAATTCCAGCCGATCATTCCATGGATGTTGTTGTTGAAACAAAAAAACTTGTTGATTCGGTACGAAGGGTATCTGTGTTTACAAAAGAACCGGCAAGTAAAATAATATGCAAGTTCAGCGGCAATTCCCTTACCCTTGAGGCAAACACGCCCGATCTTGGAGAGGCCGAAGAAGAGCTTGATATAGAGAACAGCTCGACTGATTTAATGACTATAGGAGTTAACTCGCAGTTTCTTCTTGACTGCCTTAAAGAAATAGATTCTTTTTCAATAAAGTGCGGGCTTTCCGGACAGATGAGTCCCATAACTTTTGTTCCCGAAAACGACAGCTTTTATATTTCTGTTATAATGCCTATTCAGATAAAATCAGGCTACCCTGATTAATGTATATATCGCGGCTAAATTTAAAAACCTTCCGTAACTATGAATCAGCCGTGATAGATTTTGCGCCTAATATAAATTTTATAACAGGAAGCAATGGTTCGGGTAAAACAAATATTTTAGAGGCTATATCTATACTTGCCAACATAAAATCTTTTAGAAACATTCCGGATACCGATATAGCCAAATGGAAATCGACGGCTTATTACGCCTCGGCTGAAATTGCGGAAAATGAATGCAAGAAATTTGAGGTCGGCTTTTCATCAGAAAGCAACAAGAACAGAAAGAAAGTCAAGATAGACGACATTGAGATAAAAAAAGTATCAGATTATTATGGAAAATTTTTGGTTGTGGTTATATCGCCAGGAGACATAAGTATAATAAATGACGGACCCGAGATAAGAAGGCGTTTTTTTGACAGCGCTATTTCTAAAATTGATATAGATTATTTTGAAAAACTGAATGACTTTAGAAAAGCGGTTATAAACAGAAACAGCCTGCTCAAACAGTTAAGGGAGCGCAAGGTAAATGATGCGGGACAACTTGATCCATGGGATGTTATATTTGCCGAGAAAGCGGCCTACATAGTGAAAAAACGTGAGGATTTTATAAACAGGTTCAGGGAGATATTCACAGTAAACTATTGCAAAATAGCGTCCGATGATGACGCTCCTGATATGGAATACATAAACACCTTTGGAGTCTTTGATGAAAGCGCTATACTCAAAAAGCTCAAAGAGAGAAGACTGAAGGATATCCTTATTGGGAACTGCGGCAAGGGCCCTCATCGAGATGATTTTATGCTAAAAAAAACAGAGGGGATTCATTTTGTAAACTATGCCTCACAAGGGCAAAGAAGAACGGCAGCCATTGCCCTTAAAATATCCGAGTATGATATCATGAGGGAGAAGTTGGAAAAAGAGGCGGTTATTCTCGTGGATGATATTTTTTCGGAACTTGATGAAAAGAGAAGAAAAAATATGGTAAAACTATTAAACAGCGGGAATCAGGTTATATTTACAATGGTAAACATAAATTCTGTTGAGGACGAAATTTTTTTTGATTCAAAGAAATATGAAATAAGAGAAAATTTTGTATATTCCTTTTGATGTATTTATGAACTTTAAGATAAACAACAACGGAAGAAAGCAGCGGCTTTTAAGCTTTAATGAACTCATGGCCGATGTCATAAACGAACTCAACATAAAGGATGATTTTTTTATTATAATGTTAAAAAATAACTGGGAGAAAATAGCCGGCGGCATAGTATCGGTTCACAGCGTTCCGGACAGAATTTTTAAAAATATACTCTTTATTTCCGCCGATCATTCTGTCTATGCCAACGAAATTATTATGATGAAAAATATTATTTTGCAGAAAATAGGTGACAGCATTGGACAAAATATTATAAAGACCGTAAAGGTAGAGATAAGACATCTCAATTGGCATTAATGTATATACACATAGGCGAAAACAAACTGGTATCCGGAAGGAACCTTGTAGGCATATTTAACATAGAGACTCTCGCTCTCTCGCAGGAAAATAAACATTTGCTCGCTTCGTCCGAAGAAACCGATAAGACACTCGCTTTGGACATAAACAATAAAACAGTCTGCTCAAAGGTAAGCCCTTATACAGTAATAAAAAGGACTTCAATCACAGAAGACGCCATATGGAGAAAAGAAAATAATGACTGAAGAATACGGTGCAAATAACATTCAGGTTTTGGAAGGCCTTGAAGCCGTAAGAAAAAGGCCCGCAATGTACATTGGTTCAACCGATGCTTATGGGCTTCACCATCTTGTTTACGAGATAGTTGACAATTCAATAGACGAGGCCTTAGCCGGCCACTGCGATAACATTTCTGTTGTAATAAGAGAAAATAACTCAATAGAAGTTATCGATAACGGCCGGGGCATTCCGGTTGATCCTCACCCGCTGTACAAGACATCGGCGCTGGAAATTGTTCTTACAAAGCTTCATGCCGGCGGAAAGTTCGACAATAAATCGTACAAGGTTTCCGGCGGGCTTCACGGCGTAGGAGTTTCTGTTGTAAACGCGCTTTCGTCGGAAATGTCTGTCGAGGTTTTCCGTGACGGGAAGGTATATGTTCAGGAATACAAAAGAGGCAATGCTGTAGCGCCGGTTAAGGCAATAGGCAAAAGCAATAAGCGCGGAACAAGAATAGTTTTTTTGCCCGATGCTAAAATATTTGAGGAGATCGAGTACAACTTCGACACATTGTCGAGCCGATTGAGAGAACTGGCATTTTTGAACGCCAATCTAAGAATAAGCATTTTGGACGAACGCAGCGAGGCCAAAAAGCAGGCAAAAAGCAGGGAACATGTTTTTCAGTTCAAGGGAGGAATAGTGTCATTTGTTGAGTTCCTCAATGAGAACAAGACTCCGATTGTAAAAAAGCCCATATTTTTTCATTCACTGAAAGGCGATCTTGATATAGAGATAGCCATTCAGTATATTGATACTTACACTGAAACGGTCTTTACCTACGCGAACAATATAAACACGCGGGAGGGAGGAACTCATCTCATCGGCTTTAAATCGGCACTCACGAGAGTTCTCAATGATCAGCTTAAAAAAGGAAAGTTTGACAAGAATATGACGCAGCTCTCGGGCGATGATGTAAGAGAGGGATTGGTTGCTGTAATAAGCGTGAAGATTCCTGAACCGCAGTTCGAGGGACAAACAAAGATGAAGCTTGGAAACAGTGATGTTAAGTGGCTTGTTGAATCCGCTGTTAATGAAAACCTGGGGTTGTATTTCGATGAAAATCCGCAGGATGTAAAAAAGATTATTGAAAAATGCATTTTGAGTGCGCGGGCAAGACTCGCCGCAAAGAAGGCAAGAGACCTTACGCGCAGAAAGAGCGCGCTTGAGAACGACGCCCTTCCGGGAAAACTTGCTGACTGCACGGAGAAGGACGCGTCAAAGAGCGAACTTTTTATTGTTGAGGGAAATTCCGCGGGGGGTTCGGCCAAGCAGGGAAGGGACAGGTTTTTTCAGGCTATACTTCCTCTTAGGGGAAAAATTTTAAATGTTGAAAAGGCAAGGCTCGACAAGATTCTTTCAAACGAAGAAATTAAAAATCTCATTACGGCAATAGGTACAGGCGTTGGAGAAGATGAATTTAACATTGATAAGGCAAGGTACCACAAGATTATAATCATGACCGACGCTGATGTTGACGGCGCTCATATACGCACACTGCTTTTAACATTTTTCTACAGATACATGAAGCAGCTCATAGACAGCGGATATCTTTACATCGCGCAGCCGCCGCTCTACAACATTAAATCCGGAAAGGAATCCAATTACGCGTACGATGACGAAGAACGCAACAATATACTGAAAAAATACCCCGAGGGCAAGGCCGTTATACAGAGGTATAAGGGACTCGGAGAAATGAACCCGGAACAGCTCTGGGAAACTACCATGGATCCGATAAAGCGCATTATGCTGAAGGTTATGGTTGACGATGAAATCGAGGCGGAGAATGTTTTTTCGGTTTTAATGGGCGATGTTGTTGAACCAAGAAGAAAATTTATTGAAGACAACGCGAAGAATGTACAAAATCTTGACTTATAGAAAACAAGGAGCTTAATCAGTGTCAGATAAAAAGAAAACAGATAGTAAGGGCGGCGGTGATGACGGCGGAGATCTTTTTGCGGCCATAGAACCTGTTGAAATAGAAGATCAAATGAAGAGCGCCTATTTGGATTACGCGATGAGCGTAATCATAGGGCGCGCTCTTCCGGATGTCCGTGACGGACTCAAGCCGGTACACAGAAGAATTCTTCATGCCATGAATGAGAGGGCATGGAGAAGCGACAGGGCGTATGTGAAATCGGCAAAAATTGTCGGTGAGGTTATAGGTAATTATCATCCTCATGGAGACATAGCCGTATACGATACAATGGTGCGCATGGCGCAGGACTTTGTCATGCGCATGCCCACAATAGACGGACAGGGAAATTTCGGCTCGATTGACGGCGACCCGCCCGCGGCTTACAGGTATACCGAGGCGCGCCTCAACAAGGTTGCCGAGGAGCTGCTGAAGGACATAGAAAAGGAAACGGTTGATTTAAACCCGAACTTTGACGATACCCGCAGGGAACCGGTGGTGCTTCCGTCCGCGTTCCCAAACTTGCTTGTAAACGGCTCCGACGGAATAGCCGTAGGTATGGCCACAAAAATTCCTCCTCACAATCTCGGCGAGGCAATAGACGCCACAGTAGCCCTTATAGACAATCCTGATCTTTCGGTAAAACAGCTAATGAGGCATCTCAAGGGGCCTGATTTTCCTACAGGCGCAATGATCATGGGAAGTGACGGAATCTACAAGGCCTATTCCACGGGACGCGGATCGCTCAAAATACGCGGCACGGTTGAAATTGAGGAAACAAAGAAGGAGAGGGAGAGCATTATTATAACATCCATCCCGTACCAGGTGAACAAGTCCGCTCTCATAACAAGGATTGCCGAGCTTGTAAACGACAAGACAATCGAAGGCATATCCGAACTCAGAGATGAATCCGACCGTAACGGAATGCGCATATACATCGGCCTTAAAAAGGACATCAATTCAAGCATAATAATAAATCAGCTTTATAAACACACGGCTGTGCAGAGTTCTTTCGGCGTTATACTTCTTGCCATAGTTGACGGCGAGCCCAAGATTCTTGATTTAAAGGGACTGCTGAACCATTACATTGTCCACAGAAAAAATGTTATTACCCGCAGAACGCAGTACGATTTACGCAAGGCCGAAGAAAGGGCGCATATTCTCGAGGGCCTTAAGATAGCCCTTGATAATATTGATGAGGTAATAAAAATAATAAAAGCCTCAAAAGACGCGGCTGAGGCCGGCGACAAACTCATGAAACGCTTTGCTCTAAGTGAAATACAGACCAAGGCTATTCTCGATATGCGTCTGCAGCGCCTGACAAACCTTGAAGTAAAGAAAATAGTGGAGGAACTGAAGGCTCTTGTAAAACTCATAGATGAACTCAAGGCGATTCTTAAAAGCGAAAAGAAAATCTACGAGATAGTAAAGAGCGAACTTCTCACGGTAAGGGAAAAATACGCTGATGAACGAAAGACACAAATTATTGAGGGAGGGGAAACCTCAACGGATTTTGATGCCGAGGATTTAATAGCGGATGAGAATGTTGTAATATCCATAACCAACGATAATTTTATACGGCGCCTGCCCATAGATACTTACAAGAAGCAGCACCGCGGCGGCAAGGGAGTCATCGGCATGTCAATCAAGCAGGAAGACTTTGTCCGCATAATGAACATTTGCTCAACGCATGATATGGTTTTTCTGTTTTCCAATAAGGGCAAAATCTTTGCCCTTAAGGCCTATGAAATTCCGATAGCATCCAAAGCCAGCAGGGGAAAATCGCTCCGAGGGCTGATAAACCTTGCCGGCGAAGAGTATATTACGGCAATATCCTCTGTAAACAATTTTGACGGCGACATGTACCTTTGCATGGCAACCAGAAACGGCATTCTTAAAAAGATAGACCTGCGTGATTTTAAGAACGCAAGAAAAGGCGGAATCATGGCCATAAACCTTAAAAAGGATGATGAACTTGCCGGCGTTAACATTGTTGAAAAGGGCGATGATGTTGTTCTTGTTTCGAGCAAGGGACTTCTTTTAAGGACAAGCCTGTTGAAGATGCGTTCCATGGGGCGTTCCGCCGCCGGAATTATAGGCATGAGATTGGATAAGGACGATAGAATAATCGGCCTTGATGTAGTCAAAAAGGGCTCCTCCCTGTTTATTATCACAGAAGGCGGCTATGGCAAAAGGGTGGATTACCGCCATTTTGCCGTCAAGGGACGCGGCGGCAAGGGCATGGCCTGCGTCAAGGTTTCCGAAAAACACGGAGCGGCCATAGGCGTGCGCTCCGTGTTTCCGGAAGACGAAATAGTAATCATATCCAAAAGCAGCATGGCCATAAGGGTGCTTGCTAAGGATATTTCCATGCAGGGCCGCACGGCTACCGGTGTGAGACTTTTGAATGTTGATGAAGATGACATCGTGTCCGATTTTGCCGTAATAACAGAAGAGTAGTAGGTTCGTCATTGTTAGTTGCATAACAGTCGCAATGACGTACCCCAAAAAAGTACAAAATTGTAACATTTTCCCTCTCAAAAACTTCTCCCTGACGCATTCTGGAACAAAAAGTACAAAAATGTACCGCAAGAAAACTTGCGGTACATTTTTGTGCTTTTCCTCTCTGCTTTTTGTCACTTCCCTCTGAAAGGCGCGCCGCGGAGCGCCTTTCAG
>JAITPE010000109.1 GCA_031289575.1 Spirochaetia bacterium
GAATCAGGGACGATATTGCCGAGAGAGGAACTGAGCCGCTTTACGATGAACTGTTGGTGATTGACCCTTCTTTTGCCGGGAAAATCCACCCAAACGACCGTCAGCGCATAATGAGAGGTCTTGAGGTATATCGGGGACCAGGGCGCCCGCTCAGCTGGTACTACAGAGAGAAAAACGGGCACGAGTCCGATGAGACTCTTTACATAGGTCTTTACGATGAGAGAGAATCATTGAACGATCGCATAAATGAGAGAGTAGATGCAATGATTGCTTCCGGTTTTGCCGATGAGGTAAAGAACCTCAGGGAAATGGGTTACACTCCGGAGCTTAAATCTATGAAATCAATAGGCTATGCCGAACTCAACCGTTTTTTAGACGGACTTATGGATTTTAAGGATGCCGTAGACGCAATAAAAAAGGAAACCAGACACTACGCCAAAAGGCAGATGACCTGGTTTAGGCGGAATAAAAAAATAAATTGGTTTAAACCTGATAAAAAAGACGCTCTTTATCAGTATGTATTCAAGTGGCTAAATAAATAAAAACAGGAGTATTTCATGGGCAAACAAATTGGTAATCTGCAGGATGTTTTCCTGAATAACGCAAGAAGAGAAAAGTGCGATATAACCGTCTATCTTGTAAACGGGGTACCCCTCAAAGGACGCGTCCTGAGTTTTGACAACTTCACGCTCATGCTTGAGGTTGACAAGAAACAAAATATGGTATATAAACACGCGATTTCCACAATTGTTCCATTTAAACCGGTACCATTTAGGGATGAATCCGAAGAAGAGCAATGAAAATACTCTTAAAGATACTTTTTCTTCTTTTGGCCGCCGCCGCTGTTTACGCCGGGTTTTCGGCGTACAATCCGGTACGCGGCGGCATGGCTGCTGTTGTTGCCGACAAAAAATCGGGCAATGTTGTCTCTGTTATAGCCAAAGAGCGGCGGTTCGTGCCTTATAGCGCGCTTACATGGAAATATTCGGTTGAAATGCTGCCTCTGAAATCATCCGTGATGAGAGACATACGCGTTGACATTCCGGCCTTAAAAGAATTAGACCGGGACGCCTTCAGCATCATCATTCCTATTAAGGTTGATTTTACCATAAGGCCGGAACTGCCCAACCTTAATCTGCTCAAAAACGCCGCGGCCGGCTTTACCGAGCTGCTTGAAAGAGAACTCAAGGCCGAGCTGGGCTTTCTTCTGCAAGATTATCTCACCCCGGCATACAGGAGCGCAGCCCTTATCGAGGCAAGGGATGATATCATAAAAAAACTTAATGAAACAATATCAGCCAAATTCGCAAATGAGGGAATAAATATTGATGATCTAAGGTACATGAGCGCCATATCGCTGCCCGATAACAGGCGCTACGAAGAAGGGTTAGTTTATTTAGAAAATCTGCGCCGAATGCTGATCGAGAATGATCGAAAGCTCATAGAAATAAAGGGACAGCTTGAGAGAGACGCTCAATCAACCGAAAGCCTTTATAAAAAATACCGCGAAATATCGCTCATCATAAACGAAAATCCGGCTATCTTAAAATATATTTATATTGACAAAATGGCGGGCAATCTTAAATTGATAATTTCATCTGACAAAAGCGCTTTTCCCGCTTTTCTTGACGAAAACGCCGGGGCTTACAGAGAAAATAAAAGCAAAGAAAATAAAGAACACAAAGAAAATAAAGCAAGCAGAGAAGAACCCAATAAAGAAACCAAAGAAAGTAAAGAAACCAAAACTGATAACAGCATAAATACTGCTGAACAAGGAGAACAGTAATGCCCTGTGGTAAAAAAAAGAAACGTAAAAAAATAGCAAACCATAAGCGCAAAAAACGCAGAAGACAGAACAGGCACAAGAAAAAATAGCGATTTCGAGCAGCTACAGAGAGATTGGCTAAGCCAATCTTTTTTAGTATAACATGCAAAAAACAAATAAAACCGCTGAACAAAACAGCTCTTCCTGGAAAAAACGTCCTTCCGAAATCAGAGGGTACCAGTCCGCTTATTATCTCACGGATGATAAAAACGACTATATCAGGATTGATTACAATACGAAGGTGAAAAAAATACGTTTGTATGTTGAGATAGCAAAAGAAGGGAGCTGTCCGTATTTTGCAACAATTACCGAGGGCAGAGTAATAGCGGAAAAGAACATGCTCACCAAGCGCTCTTTTGGTTTTTCGCAGATATTCGCGTCTAAAGCAGGCATTATCTCAACCATTCCGGATGAAAGTATGCTCAAACTCTTTGCCGGCAATTACGGGATTCCCGCCGCGGCTGTCAAGGAAACCAAGGAAAAACGCCTGCGGGAAACCAAGGAAAAGTATTTCGCGAAAAAAGAAGTCTCTGCCGCGCAAAGCTATTATTCGGACGACAAAAATACCGGTTTGTCCGTAAAAGGCCTGTTCAAAGACTTTTTTGAAACTATTCTGGGGGCCGTGCTTTCGATAGGCGTGTTCTATTTCTTGGATAACAGTTTTATCGCTATGGGAATCTGTGCGGCCTTTTTCGGAGTGATCATGAGCATATTTGACTTGTTTATACGGGGGAAAAGTAATCCCATTAAATCGCTTTTTTTCTTTGTTACGGGCATTATATTGTATATATACGGGTATTATCTCATATAAATGGCGGCAAAGCCTCAAAGAAGCCAAAAAGTTATGAAAAAATTTTGCTTAAAGTACGAAATATTAAACAAGGATTAATTTTATGCTTGATAAAGAACCGTTGACATTCTACGTTCCCCAAGTATTTTAAGATATGGTAAAAATGTATGGCAACAGAAGTTAAACGAGATGTCGGAAAATCAGAGCAGATAGTATGCTTCAAAATAGGAAAAGAGGAATATGGCGTTGATATTCTTCTTGTTCAGGAGATTCTAAAACTGCCTGATGTTACCAAGCTGCCGAAAGCGGCCAGTTATGTTCTGGGGGTAATGAATCTGCGCGGCAAGGTTATCCCTGTTGTGGATTTAAGCATAAAATTCGGAATAAATACCGGATCACCCTCCAGAGGAATTGTTGTTTCTATAGAGGGCAAGCAGGTTGGATTGGCAATCGACTCGGTAAGCCATGTAGTCCGTATAAACAGCACTGAGATAGAACCGCCGCCGCCTGTTGTAAGGGGTATTTCCGGAAAATATATTATTGGAATAGCAAAAATAGAATCGGGATTTGTAGTTATTCTTGATCTAAGTTCGTTATTTTCTTCCGACGAAATATCGGCTCTTTAATCAAAGAGCCGATATTAGAATAGCCTCAATTTCTCCGCTGTCGAACTGTTTGGGGCTGTTTTCCATAAAAGGGTACTTCATGGCCATTTTGGCTATTTCCTTAAGGTCCTGCCTTTGGACATCAAGCGCTCCCAACTTTTGCGGAGCGCCGGTTTCCGATTCAAGGCTGCGTACCGCGGCTACCGCCTTTATTGCCGCCTCTATTACTGTTATATCGTTCAGGTTTTCGCCCATTACCTTTGCCATTTGAACATATTTGCCTGTAGCCGCCGTGAGGTTATACTCCATAATGTAGGGTATAAGCACACCCATCGCATCGGCAAGGCTGATTCCGTCTTTTTTACTAAGAGCCAATCCTATAGCCATAGAGGCCGACAAGTACGATGTGGAAAACGCTATCCCCGACATAATAGAGGCGGCCGATATGAACGAAACCATTTCGTAGTCGGCGCCCTCTTTCAGCAAGAGAGGCAGATTGCGGAAAATCAAATCGATCGCTTTAAGGGCGAATGTATTTACAATGTTGTTGTTCCCCTCTGATATTACCGATTCAATTGCCACCGCAAGCGCGGCTAAGCCGTTTTTTACTATATCCGCGGGAGGAAGCATCATAGCAAGCGACGGGTCAATTATGGCAGCCTTGGGGTAAAGGCGTTTGTCAAAAAATACATGTTTAGCCTTTTCGGTAATATCGGCGACATAAAAAAGAGGATTTATTTCAAATCCAAAAACAGGAAAAGCCGGAATGGTAACAAGGCTGACCGGAGGATTCCGCAAGTAGGCCTCGTCAAAAATATCGTTACAAAAAATGTAATTATTTATAAGAATCGATACAGCCTTTGCGCAATTTATGGCCTCGATTCCGCCGAAACCTATAATCGAACTGCAATTGGCACGTTTTATAAAGTTTACGGCCTCGTCAATATCCTCAGTGTTGGGCTCCTTTGGGAGCTTGTCGTAAATCATGCAGCCTATGCCCGATTTATTAAGGATATTGCTCATTTGGTCGGCTGTTTTATAGAACATATCAAAATCGGCGGCCGTGAGCAGTATGGCCGTGCGCTTGCCGAAGGGTTCCATTATATTGGAGATGGCCTTTGTTATGTCCTGCCTAATGAATATATCGGAAGGCAGGCTGAATTCGGGAATTATTACATTGTTCAATGGCGGTACCCATAAAAAAAGCGGACATAGTGCAAGTATCTCCGCTCTTCGCAATCAGCCTAAAAAGAATGTCTATTGTCTCATGAGAAAACTGGCTATTTTGTCGGCCACCATCTCAAGGATCTTAGTGTCGTTAAAATTGTACGTTCCGTTCTGTACCTGTTCTTTTATAAGGCTAACCCGCTCCGCCCTGTCAGGATCAGATGTTTCATTTACAATTTGAGTAAACCTCGACATCTCGGCCGCTTTCTTTGCCTCGGAAGAGATCTGAACCGAATCATCTCTCCTCGCTTCTTTAGGACCTGATACAGGTTTTGACTTTTTTGTATCGGTTATATTGTTTATATTGCCTATCTTATCAATTACCATGTCACTACCTCTCATCTATAAATCTATTCACAATATCGGATTATTTTGTCAATTCTTTAATGAAATAAGCCTTTTTTATGAAAAGACAGCAAATTATTTTTAGGGTAAATCGCCGTTAATTTAGCATGTTCCTAGCTAATTTGTTTATCTCCGCAATAGTCAATTCCGTTATGTTTGCGATTTCTTCCACCGGCATTTTGCGCAACAGAAGCGCTTGGGCAATTTCGAGTTTTCCTTCAAGTTTTCCTTCAAGCTTGCCTTCAAGTTTAGTTTCTTTAAGTGTCCTTTCTATCACTTCAGTTATTGACATTTTGTTTTCCTCCTCTTTAATAATGTTAATATCTTTATTCTTGGTTATATTCTTCAACCATGTTTCAATAATATCGGCCTCTTCTTGTTTTTCATTCTTCAGCAAATCTTTTATTGTGTCAATCTCTTTTTCTAGACCGTCTGCGGCATAAATTTCTCCATAGAAAAACGCCGAGACCGCGTTCTTCATCTTCTTCAGAAATTCTTTGTCATAGTCGTTCTCCGCAATCTTATAGTACTTAAAATGCGGAATGTACTTATCTGGAATCGATTTCGTTATCAATGTATCAAGTTCTTCCGGCGCTGTCCACTTATTTTTACCGCTATAAAGCAGCAGCGGAAAAACCGCAGGCAGAGTTTTAACCTTCTTTTCTTTAACTAAGAACTCGTAGAACTCAACAATATAATGCAGCATTCGCAAAGACATGAACTTATCTACAGTAGACTGAAACTCTATTAAAATGTACATGTAGAAATCCTTGCCGTTGAATTTTGCCTTGTAAATTAAATCACATTC
>JAITPE010000145.1 GCA_031289575.1 Spirochaetia bacterium
TTGGACCGTTAAGGTAGATCAATGGCCGTGTTTCGACTGTTTTTGAGACTAATTTTGCAAGTTCCCTGTTTAAATACCGCATAGCTTACCTGTTCTAATACCATTATTTCTGGTATCACAAAAGATGTCAATAAAATATTTTCCCGGCCATAAGCTCATTCAAATTTAAGCCTGCCGTAGAATGTAATGTCTGCCAGTTCTTCCGGCATAGGACCGGCAAAGGGCTTCGCGTCTTTTGAAAAAAGATCAAGTTCACTGCTATAGGATTTATTTCTGATATTGTAGAATCCGAGTATAGTGTGATACAGGTAATCATGAGATACAACAGTGAGGTTCTTCGCATTTGATTTGAGAGCCTGGAATTTATCAGGATTTTCTCTTTTAAATCTGTCGGAGACCCATATAAAGAATAGAACCGTACGCAGCGCCTTGTTTGTTTTTGGTGTAACCTTTGCATAGCGCCCCCAATATCCATCATCCCCAAATATTTCGCCGTGATCAGACGCGTAGATGTAAACGGCGTTTTGGCCGCGCATATTTTCTATAATATTTCCAATAAAATCGTCGGTACATGCAATCGTGTTATCATAGGCGTTTGTCGTTGTAGAATCCGCGTTTGACTGAAAATTTACAGGCATAAATATAGAAAATTTTCCCGTATCATAACTATTGTACGGCACATGGGAGCCTTCTCCTTGATAAAGCGCAAATCTGCTTTTGTCAGATTTTCCGGCAGAGAGGAAAGTCTTTACCTGCGGCAGGACAGAGTGAGCCAATTCAAAAGAATTATAATAGTTATTAATACCCAAAGCAAAATAGCGCGGCTTTTTTTTAAAATCATCGGACTTGGAGAAAAAGGCCGCCATTTCAACACCGTTTTTTTTAAGATGAGGGATAAAAGTTGAGCTTCTTATAACCGGATCAGCGATAGTGGCAGGCGTAATCATTCCAAGAATGGAAAATCTTGTCGATTTATAAAATGATATGGTATTTGGAAATGAAAACAGGTTACCGTTTTTAAACTCTTTCATCAACATCGGCATTGTATTGCGCTCGTATCCGTTCATAGGGGCATGATCCGCCCTTACCGATTCGCCGATATGAAAAAAAAGCAGGCCGCCCGGCGGAAGCGGTTTATCCAGATATGAAGGCTCATTCATATTTTCAAGTTTTTCTACCTTGGGAAGAAAATTTGAGAGATACATAGCGGAGCTGTAAAATCTCCTTATAGCAATATCATAAATGCGGGTAGGATAGTTTACACGAAAACACACAATCAAAATAACAAAGAAGAGAATATTGGCGGCGAACTCCGCTTTTTTGCTTGAAAATTTGAGGTCAATTTTAAACTTTCCAAAGAGGATTGCAAGCGCCAGCGTAAATAAAAAAAAGATACCCAAAAATAAAACAGGCTGATATGATATAAAGGCAGAAACCTCTTGCCTGTTGGTCATTAAAACATCGGTTGTAAAATCGTTTGAAAGAGGGACATTATACTTGAAACCAAGATAAGCGGTTATGGCGGAAGGAAGAAACAATACAACAAGAAAAAGATAACGGAATAAAAAACCGCGCGCCGAAAAATAGACAAATAATAGTGTCAATAGAATAAGAGTGGCAAAAAGATTGAAAGAAGTTCCGGTTATTCTAATACTTTTCGGGATTGTAAAATAAAGCAGAAAAACAACGAGACATGATGAAATGAAAAAAACAATCGCAGACAGTAATTTATTGCATTTTGACTCTATTCTGAACATTCATTTCGCTCCGTTTTCTCAATGTTTCAAGCTACTCAAAAAATTAAACATATTATTGTCAAGTGCATTTTTGAATCAGAATTTTGGCCGTGGGTAGCAAATATTATATTTATTTAGATTGACATTTTCGCCTTTATCCGGCGTATAAAACATACAAAAGAAATACTGGAGGAATATTGTGGGTATTCTTAAATCAGCAGGCGATTCGTTCATGAAATACGGGGAACTTATAATAAACAAAACCGAGGATTACACACGTATAGCTAAATTGAAAATTGATATAAAACGCCTTGAAACCGAAGTAGATAAATGCCACATACAGGCCGGAAAGCTTGCCATAAACGAATACAACAACGGCAATAAATCATTTGCCGGTTTTAAAGATATTGCCGCAAGCATAGACGCCCATAACGCGCAGATCGACGAAAAAAAACAGGAGATTGAGGAGCTGAAGAAAAAACATTCGCAAGACGCGTCTCAAACAGGCGAATAAACTCTCCAATGTCATTTTCATCAAAAAAAATTGACGATGAGTCGCAGGACATTAAAAGAATAGCGTTGAAGTACGATCTGCCGGGGCCGTATCCGAAAATGCCCGAAATCAAAAACATTGCCGAAGCCGAAATGGAAAACCGCAGGGATTACAGAAACGAGTTTACCGTAACAATTGACGGCGCCGACGCAAAGGACTTTGACGACGCCCTTTCCGTAAAAAAAGAGGGAAACAATATACGGCTGCTTGTGCACATTGCCGATGTGTCGGCGTTTGTCACGCCGGGAAGCCCGCTTGACGCGGAGGCGGCGCGCCGGGGCACAAGCTATTATCCGGGAAACTCGGTCATCCCGATGCTTCCCGATACGCTCTGCAATGACCTGTGCTCGCTCCGGCAGGATACTGAACGCCTTACCGTATCGGCCGAGCTGCTCTACGATACATCCGGCAGACTGGTAGATGTATCATTCCACCGCGGCCTTATTGTTGTAGACAAACGCCTTACCTACGATGAGGCGGAGCGCCTCATCAAATCCATGAGGCCGTCTAAGGCCGGCAAAATTCTGAAGGCGTTGAACTCGCTTGCGGAAACACTTTACACAAAAAGGCTTTCCGAAGGAAAGCTTGATTTGAATCTCGGTGACGAGATTATTGTTTACAAGCAGGGCAAGGCCGCCGAAATAAAATACGCCCAAAGGCTGGCCAGCCACAGGCTTGTTGAGGAATGCATGCTGTCTGCCAATCAACAAGCGGCACGGCTTTTGAAGCTGTCTGATATTCCCGCCCTTTACAGGGTGCACGAAAAAATAGAAGTTGATGATCTTGAACCGCTCCTCCGGTTCATAAAACTCTACGGCGTGAATATAAAAAAAACAGGAAATACCGGCTCCCTTATTCAGGGCCTTTTATCCGCGGTGCGGGGCTTAGACTGCGAGCGCGTCATAAATCTTGCTGTTTTAAAATCCATGAATCAGGCCTTTTACGGGAACAGGCCATTGGGACACTTCGGACTTGGATTTGATGATTACACGCATTTTACATCTCCGATACGGCGGTATCCCGATCTCATAGTTCACCGCTGCCTTAAGGCGCTCATAGACGGCAGCGCCCCGCCCTACTCTAAAGAAAAGCTTGCAGTCACTGGAGAGAAAACATCCGAACTTGAGAGAATAGCCCAAAAGGCCGAACGCGGAATGATAAAACTAAAATCATGCCGAATCTTGAAAGATAAAATAGGCTCCGAGTTTGACGCGTACATAAGCGGAATAAGCAGGCATGGATTTTTTGTCACGTTGAAGGAAAGCCCCATTGAGGGCATGGTTCCCATGCGCCTTTTGACCGACGACTATTATTTGGTAAAGGAGAATGATTTTACCGTCATAGGAAAGCGCTTCGGAAGGCGCTTTACCCTCGGAGACAGTATACGCGTACGCCTTTTGCTTGCCGATATCGACACAATGAGAATAGACTTTGGGGTTCTATGAACCAACTCCATCTTCGCATAGAGAAACCGGCGTTCGGCGGCTACGGCCTTGCCTTTGACAATGGCAAGGCCGTCTTTGTGGAAAAAGCCGTCCCCGGAGATGTACTATCGGCTGAAATATACATCCAAAAGAAAAATTACGCCATAGCCAAAATAGAATCAATACTCTCACCCTCGCCGGAACGCGTTGAGCCGCAATGCTCCGCCTTTAATGAATGCGGAGGCTGCGCCTATTTATGCGTACCGTACGAAACCGAAATAAAATACAAGGCCGCCGTTATTGAGGATTCCCTCAAACATATTGCGGGCATCAGCATTCCAAAAATGGATATAATAACAGGGGAACGCTTCCGCTACAGGAGCCATGCCGGAATAAAAACAGACGGGCGCTCATGCGGCTTTTTCCGCAAAGGGTCAAACATTCTGTCGCCATTCCCCCCTGACGGATGCCTTTTGCTTTCAGAAAAACTTTTGCCGCTTGTAAGGCCGCGCCGGGACGCGAAAGAATTTTTCATCGCATTCGGCGCGCTTGGAACAAGCGGCGGCATTATCAAGGAAGAGGAGCTCGGTATAGTCTATGAGAGGGAGATGGGTAATTTTTTTCAGGCAAACATTTTTTTGCGCGCCGCCATGCTTGAACGGGCAGCGGCCTACGCCTGCCTTTCCAAAAAAGACAGCCTCCCGACAGGATGTCGCAGTGCGGAGCGTGCACAGGACGTGCAAAAAACGCGGAGCTTCCTTGATATAGGCTGCGGCGTGGGATTCTT
>JAITPE010000207.1 GCA_031289575.1 Spirochaetia bacterium
AAGAAGGGAGTGGAGCTTGCCAAGGCCACATATGCCGGACTCGACAAGGCGTTCCCGAAAGATGCCTACAAATGGTTCCCTGATTATGTAACTAAAGATAAGGCAAGAAGAACATTCTAACAAAATCTTTTACGCGGTTATCCGCGGAAAAGCAGCAAAATAAAAAGTCTGCCCGCAGGAAAACAAGGGCAGACTTTTTATTTTTGCGGAAAAAGTTTTGGCAGACTTTCCATCGGTCATAAAAAACGCCTTTTTGTAAAAAAAATAAATAAAGTGCTTGCCACTTTTTCAAAAGTATTACTATATGTTCATTAATAGTGATTATTTATCATTATATGAGCATATTTTATAACTATATCGTCATAAATGGGAGACGCTGTGCAACTGACTCATATACCGGTCGATGGCAATATGCGCTGCTTAGTGGAAATATCCAGAAAATTTCCGGCGCATGTTTTTACAATGGATCTGAGCGAGTTTGAGCTCGGCTGCATTGGCTGGCATTGGCATCCCGAGGTTGAGTTTATAGTCGTCGCGGAGGGCTCGGCGGAAATCATGATAGGTGACAACTCGGTAATTATGCACGAGGGCGACACGGTATTTATAAACGCCGAGGCGCTTCACATGTATATGTCGCACGGCAAAGGGAAAACAGTTCTCAATGTTTTCATAATACATCCCGAACTGTTCTCTCACGGTTCCGATTCTCTTCTCAAAGACCGCTACATTGACCCGGTGATCAGGTGCACATCGATGTCCTATTTTATTTTGGATAAATCAATACAATGGTGCGCCGAATCATGTTCCCTTCTTGAAACGGTCATGGAGCTTGAGAGCTCTGGACAGTTTGGCTTCGAGTTTGCCATACGCAACAATCTCTGTGAATTATGGTATAAGCTCATCACAAATACATTGAACAAAAGGCAGAATGTTCCTGCCCCTTGCGTATCGGATATACGCATAAAAAAAATGATGTCGTATATTCACGAAAACTATGACAGCCCTGTTACGCTTGAAAGCATAGCATTCTCGGGCGGGGTAAGCAAAAGCGAGTGCTACAGAATATTTAAAAAGCATCTATCCATGAAACCATTTGAGTACCTCACCAAATACCGAATAGATATTTCCATGCACTTGCTCAAGGAAACCGACCTGTCAATAGCGCAGATTTCATCATCCTGCGGTTTCAACAGCTCCAGCTATTTTACAAAGATGTTTCGTCAAATAACGTCTCTGAGTCCGAATCAATACAGGCATAAAAATTCTGAGTACAAAAATTTAAGATTATTGGGAGGAGCATAATGGAACTTTGGAAGGATCACATATCCTTAAAAAAAGACATGCTGGAAAAATGTTCGTACATTATTTCAGATGTCGAAGCCTTCACTATTTTTATGGCGCTAAAACTCAAAAAGCCTTTGCTGATTGAAGGCCCCCCGGGAAGCGGAAAAACCGAGGTGGCAAAGGTTATAGCCGGCATTATGGACGCGGACTTAATACGCCTTCAATGCTATGAGGGACTTGATGAAAGCAAGGCCCTCTACGAATGGAATTACCAGAAGCAGATTATTGATATTCAGCGGGCCGGAGACTCAAACGTTTTCGGCCAGGAGTATTTGCTTCCAAGGCCTTTGCTGCAGGTGGTACAGGCGCGGCAAACCTCGGTTCTTCTTATTGACGAAATAGACAAGGTTGACCCCGAGTTCGAGGCCTTTTTGATGGAGATCCTGTCGGACTTTCAGGTGTCCATTCCCGAATTTGGAACGGTCAAGGCCGAGACTCCCCCGCCGGTAATCATCACATCAAACGCGGTAAGGGACCTGGGGGACGCCCTGCGGAGAAGGTGCGTTTATTTGTATCTCGATTATCCGGCCATTAACCGCGAGGCCAGCATACTCATGAGAAAAATCGTCAATATGCCTCCGCTGCTGGCATTGCAGATCGCGAGAATCATGTTCCTCATTAGGCAGGAACTGCAGCTCATAAAGCCGCCGTCAATATCCGAAACATTGGACATAGGCAACGCGGCGCTGGCCATGGGATTTGACGAACTAAACGCGGATTTTCTCAGCCGCATAAATTCGCTCTACCTGAAGACAAAGGAAGACTATGATCAGTACAGCAACAAGGGCGGCGGGAAATGGCTATTCGAAAATATTTGACAGCCATAGTTAATCTCTTTCTGCGTTTTTTCGCCTGGCTGAAGGGCTTATTCGGTTCCAAGAAAAAAAAGCCGGTTAGAAAAGAAAAAAAGCGGGAGATAAAGATAACCGCAATCAATCTTCCTCCTGAGGATGAAAGGGAGAGAATGCCCGAGGCAAAGAGGCCGACCGTTCCCCTTATGGGAGAGGACTACTCGCTTGATCTCGACAAAAAATCCGCGGGCGACCTCAATATAAGTGAGATTCATCTCTCGGAAGAAGAGATCGCTCACGCAAGAAACCAGATAAGAAAAATAGCCCAGCGCTTAGCCAGCACAATGTCGCGCAACCGCAGGCACAGCAGCAAAAAATTACAGATTGATTTTAGAAGAACAATGCGCCGTTCAATACAGACCGGCGGCGTCATGATCAATTTGAAATACAAAACCCGTGTTATTCAAAAACCCAGAATCGCCATAATATTAGACGCGTCAGGCTCAATGCAGATATGGATAAAAATGCTGCTGCAGATAATTCAGGCAATAGGGCTTGAGCTGTCCAAGAAAGAGATATTTATCTTTTCCGCCGATCTTGAATGCGTCACGGATGATATAGGCAAAACATGGCAGGATACCGCGAAAGCGCTTAAACAAAGAAAAACATGGGGAGGAACCACAAGCATATTTACGGGACTTAGGACATTCCAATCCGAGCATCACGACAAGTTTACAACGCAAACAGTGGTGCTTATGCTGTCTGATTTGTATACGGATGACCCAATACTCTCGGCCGACGAGGTAAGAAAGATACGCCGCAAGACAAAGGCTTTCTACATCTTTCAGATAGCCGAAAAAGAAGTACTGATGGAAGAGTACAATACATACGACGAAACATACGTCATGCCGTTCAGGGGGGCTGCTACAGTAACCTATTTGGTGAGCGATTTAGACAGTATGGCAAACGCGGTCAGAAATGTATGCGTAAGGGATCACTGATAAAAAATATGGAAAATAAGAAAAATATGAAAATAAGAAAAATGGAGGCAGCTATATGATAATGTCTTATGATAACGAAATAGAAATACCCTTTGATGTCCTTGATATGGACGGATTCCTCTACTTGGTTCCGCACGGACTTCATATATCATCTGAGCCTATTATCAAGTCGGGCATCTTTGAGTTGGAAATAGCCAACAGGAACGTCACTGTTACGCCCATGGCAGGGAAAGATGCCGAGAAGAAATATGAGGCGCATCCGAAGCTCAAGGCGGATGAGTTTCTCTTCATATCGGGAACATGGGACAAGCCTGTTATTTTCTCAAAGCAGCTCCTTGAAATCCTTGATATGACTATTGAAGCGATATACAAGTTCTACTCAAAATACGACAAGCGCCTGGAGGATGTGGATCCCGAACAGCTTGTAATAAAAAACGGAAGGCTGTGCATAGGCAACAGGCCGACAGACGACATGGTTGTTGTATGGAACGGGAATGACTTTATAGTTACCGCGGCCGCGGCGAAGCTTGGCCCAAACGATGTTTCCGTTGTAGAAGTAGACGGCGCTATAACCGGCAAAAAATTTCGCTGCAAATACGGAATGCTGGATTATAGGGCAAGCTGAAGAGATTCAGCAGTTTTTTCTTTACTTAATACACGGCATCTGTAAGGATGCCGTGTATTATAGAAAAAGGAGCAAATTATGATTGCCGAGAATAAATACGTAGTGCTGCACTATGTCGGCTTGTTCGAGGACGGACAGGTGTTCGATACAAGCATTAACAAGGCTCCCTTCCAGTTTCAGATAGGGGCGCATGAGGTGGTTCCGGGTTTCGAGAACGCCGTAAGGGAAATGGAGGTGGACCAGGAAAAAGAGGTTATAATTCCTCCGGAATTAGCCTACGGACTGTACGACGACAAGAAAAAACGCAGATTTCCCATAGATGAAATACGCAAGAGCTTTGAGCCGAAAGAAGGAATGATAATAGGCATGAAAACTCCTAACGGCGGTCAGGTGCCTGTTGTGATAACACAGGTAACAGATCATGAGGTAGAATTGGACGCGAACCATCCGTTTGCCGGAAAGCCGCTTAAGTTTAAGCTTATACTTCTTGAAATAAACGATGAACGAAAGTTCTTCGAAGAGGTAGACGATGACTCATGCGGCTGCGAAGACTCCTCATGCGGCCACGATGACGAACACGTTAATTGGCTAAACGATGAACGGCGCCCTGTCAAAAACGAATCCGACGCAAATGTGTGAGGGATCACGAAGCATTTATTGAGTAAAAACAGGTGGTAAGGCAAAAACAAGAAAGGCGGGAAAATTTCCCGCCTTTCTTGTTTTTACAGATAATTTCCGGTGAAGGAATCGGTATTGTCGGCGTTGAGTTGTTTCTCGTACGCCTGCATAATATCACCGTGAGTTATTATACCCACAAATTTATTTGTTTTGGATGATACTACCGGTATGTTTTCTATATAGCTCTTGTCGGTTTCCATCTTTTGTATGGCAACATGTAACGGCTCATCCTCTGCCGCAAAGGGAACCGCGAGGGCAATATCCTCGGATATGATTTTGTCCATTATGGTATTGTCGAGCAGAACCTGTCTCAGGTTTACGTCCTTGAGGGAAAGGACGCCGACAAGCGCCTCGTCGGCATCAACAACAATTATTTCGCCGTAACCGGAGCGCAGAAGAACATTCATCGCGTCGCGCAGAGGCATTTTGGAATCGACTTTATCAATATCATCACGCAGAATATCTTTAACCAAGGTCTTTTTGAGAATATCCAGATCGCTTCTTCCGCTGGTAGTACTTGTGTTCAAGAGGTCAATCGAATACGCTGTTCCTTTCTTGAAGTAGAGAACCACAAGGTGTGAGACCATTGAAACCAACATGAGCGGCAGGATGAACTTATAATCGCTCGTTACCTCAAAAACGAGCAGCATGGATGTAAGAGGAATTGAGTTTACTCCGGATAGTACCCCGCCCATGCCGACAAGCGCATAGGCCGCCGGATTGAGTTCAACCCCAAAGAGATAATTCATGCCGTACGCGAATATGTAACCGGCAAAGGCGCCAAGCCCCAGAGACGGCGCAAAGGATCCTCCGTATGCCCCGGCCTTTGAAAACAAAACAACAAAGAATAGCTTGAGACCCAAAATAGCGGCGACAATCGCGACAGGAACATCGCCGTGCAGAACATCATTCAAAATACCGTAGCCCAAACCGTACAATTGCGGAAACTTTAAAAGAACAATCCCAAACACAAAAGAGGCCGGTAAAATTTTAAGATACGGATTTGATATTTTGAGGTGCTTCTCAATAATATTATTTATTAGATCGGACAGGTAAAAGTACGCAAGCGCTATAATACCGCAAAATACCGCCAGTCCCAGAAAGAACGGGTATGTGTAGAAGGCTCCCAAGGAATATTCGGGAACATGTATCACTCCTTCGTATCCAAGGAAGGCCCGTGACATGATGTCGGCCACAACTGAGGATATTATCAGCGCGCTTAGCGCACGGTTTCTCATGTCATTGAGAAGGACTACCTCAATGCCGAAAAATACGCCTGCTATCGGCGCGTTAAAAACAGCGGATATGGCCGCGCCCGCGCCGGCAACGGTATACATCATCATATCGCTTTTTTTGAGTTTGAGCACCTGCGACATGAATGAGCCGATTCCGCCGCCTATTTTTGCCGAAGGGCCCTCCGGGCCAAGAGGGATTCCTGTTCCTATGGAAATAATGGGAGCGATCAAATGAAAAATAGTTTCTTTAATGGGGATGAACCCCTGATTTAGCAGAATCGCCTTTATAACCGTAACAACACCCTTTTGCTTCGCGACTGCCGGGGCAATATAAGTCATGGTTGATGTAATCATCGCTCCCAAAACAGGAACAAACACTATATAGTACTCGGTGAAAAGACTTGAGAGTCTGGCGCTGTTGTGCTCAAAAACATGGCTGAATGATTCAAGAAGGAAATGAAAGAGTATTCCTCCGCCCCCGGCAAGGATTCCAAGCAGCACTGAGAGAAAGACATGGGAGGCGTATATAAATATTTCGGCGCTCAAAAAGACTTCTATTGTTTTTACCGCGTGTTCGTCGCGGTTTTTTTTGTTCACAATGAGCGATGAAAAAATGCCTGCCAGCTTTCTCATTATTGGAAGATCCAAAGATGGATTTTCTTCTTTCGTAACCGCGACATTTGCAGATTCCCGCGTTTCTTCCGGCTCTGACCCTTCTTCGGTTTCTTCAACACTGGCGGTTGAGAAAAGCGGGTGCGCTATTTGGTCAACAACGCCAAGAAGGCATTCCCTGATTGAGGCAAAATTCTTGACAATCAAAAGGTCGGGGCCGGCCGGATACTGCGCCAGTTCGTCAATGAGAACCTCAATCAGATAATTTAGCTTGGTGTCTTTGTAACCGGTGAAATCGGTGTCGGGAACGCCCACAACCTCCATTCTTGACATGAGATTCTCGGAATACCCGGCTATGATTCTTCGCACTTCATCTAAATCGAGGCCGGCTTCAACCTTCTCAAAATTTTTTTTGTGAAAGCAGTAATCATCGGCTGTGAGGTTCATATCTTCGTCAAAGCTGTACTGCTTGAACAGGAAAAGGTTTTTGGCCTCGTCGGCCTTAACAAGTTCCATTGCGTAAGGCCCGCTCGCCGCGTCCCGGAACAGCCTTGTTAAGTTCATCAGCTTGAAGAGCGACATGAGCTCAAGTATATTGCTCCGAGAGCGCTCGTTGCGTTCGTTCTGTATTTCGAGGAAAACATCATCATCCATATTGACGGTGAATTCTATTATTTCTTCGAGGTTTATTATCTTGGATTTTCTGTTAACAGAAAAATAAAAAGATGGGATTGACCTGACATTGTTAGGATACTTTTCACACAATGATTCTGTTATATCAAGGATATTCCTGTTCCGCGATGGAGTGTCGGACACTTTTATATTTTCGGACTGCCGGAGATCGCTTAGAGCGGCAAGCCAGCCTTCCCTGCTTTCTATATAAATTTCCTGTTTTTGGGATATTTCTTCAAGAATATCATAAACAGACGCCTCAGTAGACTGAGGCTCCAGAAAGCTGAATATCTCAATGCGGTTATCGTTTAACTGATCCATAGAACTAATCTAAAAAATAACATCTTCCCTGTAGTGTCAAGACAATTTTTTTCATTTCGTTTATACGGCGGCAGTAAATCTGATCTGTTTTTCTGCAATGTCATCATAAAATTTAACATTGGAATATTCTCTGTCCACCTTAAGTACATCTTTTTTTATATTGAGTATTACACCCGGATAAATTTTGTCATACGCCGCGACAAAGGGCTCTTTATCAAGATCAAGCTTCTTCGCTATTTCATCAGCCTTATCGCTAAGTTCCTTGAGCTCCGCGTTCTTCTTTCCAAGCTGCTGGAGCATTTCAACGCACTGTTTTTTCTTGGATGGAATCAGAGAGGCAATAGCCTTCGCCGCATCCTTAAATACGCCCTCGCCGAAATTGACCCTGACCTGGCGCATAATATCGTTGACTTCGTCTTTCTTAAAACCGATTTCTTTATTGAGAGCGTCAAGCTCGCGCTCAATAAAGAGATTGCGTCCTACATTCAGCATTGTGGGAGGATTGGACGGAGCTCCGGCAACCTTGACCGATATTGTGTACTGCGCCGTTGCTGTTCCGCCGATTATTTTTCCGTTTTTCGCTACAACGCTGATATCGTGATTCGAAAAAACATTCGAGTTTATTATGGAATCCTCCACAATGATGTCGCCTCCGGCCTCAACTGTCGCGTTTAGTATATACTTGGTCTCGAGGGTTCCTGCACAGATGATCTTTACGAGGTCTTTCCCTACAATACCGCCGGCAATTTTTACATCGCCGCCGCTTTCGATTACGGCGTCTTCAAGGTTTTCCTGAACCATGACATCGCCGGTGGCCCTTATTTTAAATCCGGGCAGAACAGAGCCCATTATGTTTACCGAGCCGTTGAAATCTATATTTCCGGTTTTGTAATCGAGATTTCCGTTTACAACAACCATTTTAAGTACAGTCACCTTTCGGTTCACAACCTTGAGCACCCCGTCAATGGCCGATACAAATATATCCGAATCGAACTCTGAGGCCGTAATATTCTCTCCGTACCTGTAGCCGCTTACGGAAAGGGTTTCCGGCTGAATCTGGTTTCCGTATATGTCGAGCCCGATAGTAGGCTTCACGGCGGGAATCCGCTGCAGGATCTCTTGGCCGGCGGCTACCTGCACTACGGAGCCGACCTCCTTGAAGTCGATGCTGCCGTCGGATTTTACCGCGCCGGCCTTTTTGTTGAAATCCATCATAGGCTTGAAGTACTCAGGGTAGCCGTCAATGGCCGGCCGGCCCTGCGCCACGAGAATCCTCGCCGGAGTCTTTATGGCGGAATTTATTTTGCTCAACTGTTCCTGTATTTGGACTTCGGTCTGCAATACGGTTATTTTCTTGAAGGCAAGTATTTCAAAAATTTCCTGCATGGATGGGATTTTTTTTGTTTTAGTAGGATATATGTTTATGAACGCCTTTTGTTTATCTTTAGTAACGCTTATAGGCGACAAAACAGCCAATTTTCCATTTACACATACAGCGAAGCCGTAAGATGACGCCTTATATACGCTTTTGACCTCATCAAAGAAGACTCCTTCCTCTATTTTAAGGGCAAAATGATCTACAGCATTATAATATGAAAAGCCCTTGTCTACTTTAGAGGCGATTTCTTCATCGTCTTCAACATTGACTATGCGGGCAATCATTTCATTTCTGGAAACAAAGTTATACGGAGATGAGAGCACGAGCTTTTCCACGCCGTCTTTGACCTGCTTTTCAAATATCCGCTGCGCTTTCTGGTTAAAGTAAAAAATGATCTTTTTCATGCTCTTATCCGTTTTAGAAATGTCTTTCTATATTCTATTTTCGTACGAAAACTATAATAAATTTAACAATACTCTCTTTTTATCCATTTTTACGCAAGAAATTAAAAAAATCGGATGGGGATAAGACAAAAAACCTAAGCAGCCCGGCCAAACGGCCGATAATTTATTTAAGAGACATAAAAAATACAAACACGAGGCTCTACTCTATGAAGAATGCCCAACCTAAAACTTTTAAAACAATGCTTCAAAAGTATCTTGATATCAAGGGATTAGATATCGTTGTAGTTCTTGAAGACGGCCGGGAGATCGAACTATACAAAAACAGGACAATCATAAACGACGCCATTATAACCCTCGAAAAGGGAAAGGATGAGTTGAGGATTCCTCTTTCTGAAATTAAGTCTGTAGACTGCTTCGCGGCATAAGCAACCAGGCCCACTCGTACCGGCAGAATCAGATTTCACCCTCGGTTGCCGAATAAACTCGCCTTGTGAGGTATCGCCGCAAGGCGGCGGGCGGCGCGCTATGGCTGAAAGCCATGCCTACAATAGCATAGGGCAACGCCCTATGAAACAATAGTTTATCTGACTCTAAATTCCCCACTAAAATCCGCCAAAAACTGAATTTTTTTCACATTTTCCAAAAAAAATTTCATTATTTTCCATCTCGCAACGTATACATATCAGGAGGTATTTCTATGAAAAAACCACATGATAAGCACGATAAACATAATACGGACCACAAAAAACCACATGACAAACATGACACCGGCTACAAAAAACTATTCTC
>JAITPE010000236.1 GCA_031289575.1 Spirochaetia bacterium
CAGAACGCCGTTCTAATATTAACGGCCCTCTTTGCTTTTACGGCTGTGTGCGGAATCATCCGATTCAGCATAGCCGTAAAAAGAAGGAAGAGCGGAGCTTATCCGCCGGCCGCGAGCCAAATGGAAGATTGGAAGATTGAATGAAAATAACGGCAGCCGCGGCGTACTTTTTTCTTTTCCACTGTCTGCTCTTCGCCGGGGACGGCGTGTATGGAAACACGCCGGTAGAGCAGTATGTTACGGGACGCTTTGTAATTCAAAAACACAATCTTTTTGTAAAGCTATCCGATACAAAAATTCCATGCGATAATAAAACTCACTATCTGCGCAAAGAGGCGGCCGAAGCGCTTGAGCGCTTGGTTGCCGATTTTCAAAAAGAACATCCGGGCGTTCCGGTATGGGTCGCTAGTTCTACCAGGTCTTTTTATGATCAAAAAAGTATCTGGGAGGCTAAATGGAACGGGCAAAGGCTCGTCGACGGCAAAAAGCTCAATGAGAGCGAAAAGGATCCTGTGAAGCGAGCGAGGATTATTCTTAAGTTTTCATCCATGCCCGGCTCGTCCAGGCATCACTGGGGCACGGATGTTGATTTTAATGTCCTTACCAACAGCTATTATGAAACAGGCGCGGGCAAAACATTCTATTCCTGGATGAGCGGCAGCGCGTCGAAGTACGGCTTTCATCAGCCATACACAAAAAACAGGGACAAGGGCTATGAGGAAGAAAAATGGCACTGGTCGTATACCCCGCTGTCGAAGATTTTTTTGGAAGACTGGAACAAGCTTTTTGATAGCATGAACTTTTCGCGCGCCGGAACGTTTGCCGGCGCGGAGGTAGTCTGGAAGCTCGCGCCCGAATATGTCAACGCCGTAAACGATGAGTGCAAATAAGTTCGATTCTAAGGAAAGTCAATGTTCCGTCATTTTAAAAATAAAAGTAATATGCGATGGATCTCCGGCGTGTTTTTGCTGCTGCTGTCCGCGTCTATTTTTTTTGCCGGCACAATGGACAGGTGGCATGGGATTAATCTTACGCAAAAATCGGACACGGTAAGGCTGCGGGAAAAAATAACGGAGCTTATCGCGCCGGGCGCAAAAATCAACGAGATAGTTTTTTTCCGCGCCTCCGGTATTGGACTCACTAATATAGCGGGCAGCGCCAACATTTTTTATGCCGGCGCCAACGCGGGCGCGCTCGAAATCATTGATCTTGCCTCATGGAATATAACGCATGGCAAAAAAACAGCCGGGCGGTTTCCCGCCGGCGGGGCCGCGGTTTCGGAGATCGACTTTACCATGATTCCCGCGGTATTGGAACAGGCAATCCGGGCGCTTGAAGATGAGAATCTTGAATACAAGGGCATAAGCGAGCTCCGCGTTATGCCCGGCCCGGCAAAAACAGAATATGAGTTTACACTATTCGGCAAGTCGCCGGATTACGGCGCGTGGAGAAAGTTTAAACTCAAGAAGTTCTACTATTGCAGAGAGTTGAAATTTGCCGTCTCTGCCGACGGAAACGTAACATTGCAAAAGATCGGCGAGTTCGAATGGGTCAGGTGAGGGCAGCAAATTAAAATTTATACAAAACCTGAGTGCTTACAAAAAATCCTTTGCCTGTTTCCTTCATAGTATTGGTATCATAACGTTCCCTGCTATAAAAAATATAACCGCCGCTTATTTTAAAAAAGGACACATCTAATACACCAAATACAGAATAATAATTCATATCATAGATTTTATTTTTTTCTCCCAGACTAAAACTCCTTGCGCCAAGGCCGTCCGGTCCGCTCGGACCGCTATTTTTTATTCCTATCCCTATTCCAGCAAAATCACCCAACTTGTAATCCTTCTTAAAAAAACGATACCAGAAGATACAGTCAAATAGCGTATCATGACCATCAGAAATGTTTAAAGAATCTAAATTTATTGAGCCGGCCAAACGGAATTGACTTTCCGGAGCTGCTACTAACGTGAATTTAAAATAATTCAGTGAAAGATGAACTATAGACGAATAAAAATTAAATCTGACAAGCGGTACCGGTAACACAGGCCAAGTCCCGCCATTAGGAAGATCTATTCCATAATCCCTTACAAGCAAAAAGGCTCCGATTGTGAAATCAATCTTTTCTTTTCGCAGAAACTCAAATCCATAACCTATATGCGATTGCGTTGTTTGTAACCCGCCATACACCGGTTCGTCAGAACTACTGTTTAAAACAACTTGTATAGTGTGTCTTTTTATTCTTCGTTCAAAAACGAAAAGGATGTCATGATATAAATTTGAGTAATTCAACGGAGGATTATCAAGAATTGCGGTTTTATATAATATCCCTATCAAAAAGTTATCGGGAACTTCTGAATACTTCGGGGATTGATCGCCATGTAAAAGCAGCAGGCCGGCTCCGGGAGCATGATATTTCTGTCCTTCAACTGAAACAAATTCATAATTTAACAATGGTATGTAACTATAACCATTTTCATTATTTTCAGCGAATACTGATGCAGCCTGTAAAAAAACAAAAAGAATCAATATCAATTTTTTCACAAAAAACTCATTTTCTTATATTTATCAAATATAATCCTAATTAATTATAATAAGTCTCAAAGACAAGACAAATAATTTGCTGCCAGAGCTTTAACGTGTCTAAAAGAGTTCTTGACAATACAGCGCCTTTATTTTTTATTTAACTATGTTTGATATACAGGAATACTATAATGACAACAATCTTCCCGGCATTGCCGAAACTGACGAGATTGAGGAAGATA
>JAITPE010000276.1 GCA_031289575.1 Spirochaetia bacterium
CGTGATATCCGCCGCCTTGACGAACATATAGTAGAGCATTCCGCGGCCGTGACAAAACTCGCGCTTTATCTATCGAGCCGGCTCAAACTCACTCCGGAAGATAGGACAATTGTAAACGCGGCCGGCCTTCTTCATGACATGGCACGCACCGAAGACGGGCACGCCAAGGCCGCCGCCGAAATAATATCCCAAATGGGATACCCAAAGGTCGCCTCCGCTGTAGAATCACACATGGACATCAGCGTAAACGAAAACGAGCCCGTATCAATTGCCGAGATCATATACCTCGCGGACAAACTCACGCTCGGCTCCGAGCTCACAAGCCTCGCCGGGCGTTTCGGCGAAAAACTCAATAAGCACAATGAAGCCGGAGCGCAAAGCGCCATAAAAAAAAGGTTGGATTCCGCTCTTGCGATCCGCGGAAAAATCGAAAAACACACAGGCATAAGCCTTGACACATTGCTTCAGGAGTATAAAAAAACTCAATGATATACTTTCTAAGACACGGAAAACCCGATTCCGCCGGCGGCAGATTCATAGGACAAACAGATCTCCCGTTAAGCGCCGAGGGAATTGAACAGGCAAATCAATGGGCCCATTTTTTTTCTAAGAACAGCATAAGCTTTGACGCGGTGTTTGCATCAGACCTTTTGCGCTGCAAAAAAACAGCCGAAATAATAGCGGCCGGCGCCGTAAAATATTTGCCGTCACTGCGCGAAATAAACCTCGGCGAGTGGGACGGCAAACCGCGCCAGGAAATCATAGACAGCCGCCCCGCGGAATGGAAAAAACGGGGCAGCGGCATAGCTAGCTTTCGCCCCGCCGGCGGCGAAAGCTTTTTTGACTTGCAGTCAAGGGTCGTACCCGCGGTGAGTGAAATCATGCGCGGCGCCGGCAATAAACTTGTCGTCACGCATGCCGGCGTAATACGCTGCGTCATTTGCCACATAATGGAAGCGCCGCTTGCAAAACTTTTTTCCCTTGAATCCGCGTACGCCGGCCTCACACTTATAGATGACTCTAAAACTCCTGCGGCAATAAACTGCACGAACATGCGCCTTTGCCCTTAGGCAAAGGCGCATGGGAAAACAGCGAGTTCCGGACTAAATTTTATTTCTTTGAGGTACAGTCCGTGCGGCGGCGCTGTTTTCCCGCTGCAGTTCCGGTCTTTTTTGTCGAGAATAACGTTTATGTAATCCGGCCGGGCGCCGGCAATAAACATTTCAATACAAGTCCCGATTATTATCCTGATCATATGATGCAAAAAGGCGTTGCCGCGTATATTTATGTATATGTAATCGCCCTGCCGCGTGACCCCGGTTTGCAGTACGGAACGCACAGTATTTTCCAACCTTGACTTTTTCTTGCAAAAAGAGGCGAAATCATGCTCGCCCTCAATCCTGCGAAGCACGTCCGCAATGTAAGAATCATCAAGGCCTCGGGTGAACCACATCGCGCGGTAGCGCATAAAGGGACTGCGCAGCGGATGATTGTATATTATATACTGATATTCCCTTTCGACTGCCGAAAAGCGCGCGTGGAAATCACCGCCGGTTTCATAGGCGTTGAGTACCGAAACATCCGTCTGCATTATTCCGTTCAGTCCTGTACAAATACGGTCAAGCGGAAGAACGCTTCGCGTATCAAAATGCGCAACCTGCCCCAAGGCATGCACTCCGGAATCGGTGCGCCCCGAAGCGGTGATACGGACAGTTTCTCCGGTAAGAACAGCGGCCGCTTGCTCTATTTCTCCCTGAACTGTTCGCCCCTTGCCCTGCAGCTGCCAGCCGTTATAGGCTGTCCCGTCATACTGCAGAAGAAGCGCTATGCGCCTTCTTCCGCAGTTCCCGCAGTTGTTCCCGCTGCTTCCTGGGCTACCTGCTGATTCCATTCATCAAGCATTGTGGCTATTTTATCATAAACATCGCGCGTTTTATCAAGTATTTCGCTCGGGCGGCTTTTGGATGACTTTCCCATTCCAAAAAGACGGCTCAGGTACCGTTTGCTCAATTCAAAATTGGCTATTTTCTTTTTGATGTCTTTCTCCCAGGACCCTACTTTCACGGTTAAAACCGACGAGAGATAGAGTATGCCGTCATAGCCCCAGTTCTTATCCGAATCGGGCCCCATATTGCCCGCGGCCTCGGAAGGCTCGGCCCCGTTTTGAATAAGATCAAGCGTCTTAATATAATACTGATAAGCCTTTTTGTAAAAGAAAAGCGATATTTTTTTGAACTGCTTCTCCGGCTCTAACTCCGCGAGGTCATCAAACAGCCAGGCTGCCCTGATGGATGAAACTGCATTCTTGAATGTCGGCGCCACTTTTTTGTTCCTCAGGCTGTAGCAGTCCACGGCAAGCATAAACGAGGCCGCTCCCAAATAGAGGTCTCTGTCCTTATTGAAATCAAGGCCGGTAAAGAACTTTCCGACTGCCCCTTTGCGCGCATTGGTCAGCTCAAACAGCTTTTCAACCTCATCGTGCTCAATCGCCGTAAAATCCTTAGGATAGGCGGCATAAAGGCAATTGGGGCATACCGAAATCAGATAAGCCAAGGGGTAGATTTTCCCAAATTTCTTGTTGTCTTCGTACCTCCTGCGCAATTCATCGGTAAGCTTGCCGGCAATCAGCCGGCCTCCCCCGCTGAAAAGTTCTTCTTTGTAAAATTCTGATGAGCATACCGGACATTTAGTAGAATTTTTCTGTCTAAAAGATATTTTTTTCTTGTCATCCATCACGCATTCCCAAATATTAAATTAATCAATATATACAGGTAAAAGCATTTTTTAGCAATATTATTTTTTAAAAATTGTCTTTTTTCAAGACTTATTTTTCAAGAAGCCCTCATTAGAGGCCGATATATTAATGAAGTAACATATTTTTGCTTATAAGGACAAGGACACTATGAATTTCCGGAAGATTCTTTCAATAACATTTATTTTCTTTCTGGCATTTACTGTTGAGGCTTTTTCGCTTTCTCCAGCGGAAAAAGCCAAAAAAAACTACCAATTTACCCTGCTTCTTATAAGGACTTTCAGGATTCCTGTAGAAAACTTTGCCCCCAGCGAAAATCTGAGCCAGTATGACAAAATCAAGGAAGCCTTCTTCGAGGCGCGTGAAAACTTCTACGGGCAAAATTACGTTGTAGCGTACCAAAAATACGCGACAATGAAGGCCGATCTGATTCCGTTTGCCACAGATCTGGCACAGAACTACCTTACCAGAACAAAGGATCTTCTTGATGCGGCAACAAAGTATTCGGCCAATCTGCTCACCGATTACACTAAATCTACCCCTATTCTGCGCGATATAAAAGAACCCCGCAACCCTGTAAGGAACGAGCAGGTCTATAAAGACGACTATACGCCAAAGACTTATCACCTTTTCTATCATGGAAGAATCATTGAAACATACATAAAAGAAGGCTATTCTACATATTACCAGGCAAAAAATCTCTTTGATGACCCTGAAATTGAGTACATGAAACAAAATGAGAAAAGATCGCCCGAAGATATGGACTATATTCTTGAAAGGTACCTGTCTATCATCAAGCTATGCCGCACCTCCAAGCAGTACGGCGTGGAGGTATACAAACTCTATAATATCAATGACCTTGCGGACCTAAGCGCACAAAACAACAATATTTCAACCATAAACTTAGACCCGACTATCGACGTGCGCATACCCGACAAGTACAGGATAGACGCTGTCGACAACCGTAACTTGGTCTACAAAGGCAAGAAAGAAGAGCAGACCGACAAGAAAGAATAATGTAACATTAACTATGCTGCGGCAGCCCCGCCGGCAATAAAAAAAGCGTTACGAAAGTAACGCTTTTTTATTTCTATACTTAAAGGCTCTTCCGCCGCCTTATTTCTTGGCTTTCTTCTCTTTGCTTTCTTTTTTGCCTTCTTTTTTCTTGTCGGCCTTTTTGTCTTTCTTGTCGGCCTTTACTGCCGGCTCGATTTTAACTCTTTCAACTAATTCAACAATCGCCATCTCCGCGTTGTCGCCGGTTCTTCTGTCTAAAAGATACATCCTTGT
>JAITPE010000278.1 GCA_031289575.1 Spirochaetia bacterium
CCCGATTTATGAAAAGCACAACGAGTGGATACTTAATTATGACAGAGAAAAGATTGATAAAATATTTGATCTCATAAAAAGATAAAATACCGGATAATGATTGACATTTTTTCCACCCGGCGCATTTTTCAAAAAAAAATGTCAATATGGAGGACTTATCCATGCAAGAAAAATTCACCTACAGAGAAAAATTTGCCTTGAGTTACTGCTACCCGGCTATATGCTTCGCTGCGCTTGCCCTTCTATCGGGTATCTTTAAGTACAGTATAAGATTCAAAAGATTTACGCTGCTCTCCTACCCTTACTCGCTCTATATTTTTATTCTCTGCGCGGCGCTCTTCGCGGCGTACGCCTACTACAAGTACAGCAGCTCGAAAAAATCGGCGGCCAACCCCTTCCCTGTTGAACTTACCGATACAACGCTGCAGTTTCCCAAGGGAAACAGCAGCGTTGTAATACATATCGCGGATATAAACGAATTGTATACAGGAAACGATAAAGACGAAGGCAGACGAATTGCCATAGAGACAAAGGGAGGAAGCTATAACTTCTTTGAAGACCGGTTCGAGAGCGCAGCCGAATTTGACAGGTTCGAAAACCTGCTGAGAGAGCGCTGCGCCGCCGATGCTTAAGGCGCTCCGCACCGCCGCATCGAGCCGGCAGGCAAACAAACCGGCCGCGGAAGGGCGCAATACAGCTTGCTGCGCCGCTGTAATTGCGCTTCTTCTTGCTTTAAAGTATGCCTTCTCCGCGGCCGGCCCGGAGAGGCTGTTTTTCCTGCTTAAACCGACTGCCGCGCTTGTCGGCCTTGTGACGGCAGCGCGGCCGGTCTGCGTAAACGGCGAATATTATTTTGAGAGCCTTAATGTTTTGGTGGGCAAATCATGTTCGGGATTCAACCTCTGGCTTATTTGCTTTGCCATGCTGTCTTTTCTTTTGCTGCAGTATATGGACTCATATCTGCGCGCAGCCGCGTCCATTGCGGCAGCTCTGTTGTTATCATACATTTTTACCATAATGGTAAACTCGTCCAGAATTCTTGCTTCCATGTTCTTAAGCCAAACACCGCTTCCAGACAGAATCATGCACGAGAGCATAGGCATAGTAACAAATATGGTTTTCCTGGCGATAATATATTTTTTGACTGAAAATTTTATGAAACGGAGAGGGCACAAACATGAAGAATCTCTTTAGCCCCAAATGGCTCTTTGCCCTAAATACGCTTCCAGCCTGCGTTCTTTTCTTTCTTCTGTTCGGAGAGTTCAACATCATCAAGAGTCTTTTGAGCGATGAGTCCGCGGCCCTCTGGAGAAACTTTGCGCTTGCGCTCGGATTCCTGACCGTCCTCAATTTTCTCTACGGGCTTTACCTTACCGTAAAAAAGAAAACGGTACACAGCTTCTACGGGGCCGCGGTCTTCCTCTGCTACATTCCCTTTTTGTATCTCTATTACTATAATGTTACGGAGATGTTTCCGTCATCAATTCCATCATGGATGACGACGCTCGACGCGTCATTGTACGCCGGAACATTTATCATGCCGGCCCTCGCCTACTCCATGTTCATCACGGCGGCGGCCATGACGCGCGGCGGCAGCAAAATCACGCCGAAGGACATAATAGCGGCTGTAATCATCCCTGGGGCGTGGTATATCTTTTTCATACTGCTGCTGCCGCTGCGGACAGCTCTTAACATAAACGAAAAATTTCTGATGCACACTTTTCTTATAGCCGTAATCATAAGCACGCTTTTATTTTTATTTTTCATTGTAAGAATACTCATCATAATATCCAAGAAAAACATTAAAAACATACGGCCTCTGTTTTGGAAAATACCCATAGCGCTGATCTTCCCCCTTCTGGGGCTTTTCATAAATAGCGGAGACGGGCTGCCTATTTTCGGCAATTTTGGCCATCCGCTCTTCTTCATCATTGCCGCTGTAAACGGTATTCTGCTATGCCTGCCCGCTTTCGGCAGCAGCTGCGGACGCCTTGCCCTGTTCGCCGGACGCTGCCTTACTTTTTCATATACGCTTTACTTCTTCATTGTTTTTCTGCCCTATCTTCCGCTTTCGCTCGTGGCCGTTCTCGCGGCCGGAGCCGGTCTTTTGATGCTCACTCCTGTTCTGCTTTTTATGCTTCACTCAAACGAACTCTATAAGGACTTTACTTTTCTGAAAAATTTTTTCCCCTCAAAAACGCTCAAGGCGGCCGCGCTCGCGGCCTTTCTTGTGATCCCCGCGTGTATTACCGCAAATTACATGCTCGACAGGGCGGCGCTCAACAAGGCGCTCGCGTATGTCTACAGCCCCGACTATTCGGCAGTTTATGATATTGATGATATCAATAAAAAATCCCTCAAAAAAACGCTCGCCAAGGTGACCGACAACAAAAAGGAACACTCGCTTTTTTTCGGCAGCATGACGGCTCCGTACCTCACATCGTACTTTAATTGGCTTGTATTGGATAATTTGACTCTCTCCGATTCGAAGATCAATACTATCGAGAGGGTATTTTTCGGCGAAAAGGCTTTGCGGAAACAGGCGGAAGAAACGCGGGACAGAGACATAAAAATAAAAAGCATTAACACAAACAGCACATATGACGATTTACAGCGCGCGTGGATAAGCCGGATTGATATTGAAATCACTTCCGCATTTGCCCTGAATTTTGGCGAATATTCAACAAATTTTGAACTGCCGGACGGCTGCTGGATAAGCGGCTATTACCTGTATGTCGGGGACAAAAAAGAATACGGAATCTTGGCCGAAAAGAAATCGGCCATGTGGATATTCTCTCAAATACGCGGAGAGAACCGCGACCCGGGAATACTCTACTACAAAACAGGAAACCGGATTGTTTTCAAGGTCTTTCCGTTTGCGAAAAACGAGACCCGCAAAACCGGAATTGAACTTTTGCACAAGGATCCTGTGCGGCTCACAATAGATGACAGGACTCTTCACTTAGGAAACGAGATGAACGCCGACAAAAATAAGAACATTACCGAAACCGAAAGCGTCGCTTATATATCCGCAAAGGACAAACGCGCGCTTCCCGCAGTAAAGCGCAGGCCCTATTTTCATTTTATGATTGATGTCTCCGTTGGCAAAAAAGAAAACATAGATGAATTTACAAAGATGATTGAGCAGTCCATTTCCTCGCGTCCCGATCTCGCGGAAAACGCATGCGTGAGTTTTGTGAACACCAGCGTCAGCACACAGCCGCTCAACAGTAACTGGAAGGAGCTCTGGCCTAAGCAGAACTTTGAGGGCGGATTCTACCTTGACAGAGCCGTAAAAAGCGCGCTTTTTGCGGCATGGAATGAGGGGCGCGATTCATACCCTGTGATTATATCCGTTACCGACAGCATTCCGGACGCCATTATTGAAAATGACTTTTCTGATTTCAAAATGGCTTTTCCGGAGAGCGATTTCTTTTTTTTCCTGAACAGCAAAGGAGAACTTCGTCCTCACTCGCTGATCTCGGAGCCGCTGAAAGAAGCGCTCCGCGCGCCCGCGATAGGATTTGAACCGCAGGTTTTGGAATACACTCTTGCGGACGGACAAAAAACATATCTGCCGAATGACGGCAAGCCCGGCATCATCCTCAAAAAAGATATGTTTGATACAAGCGCCGCCGCGGAAAAAAACTGGCTGCGCGGCCTTGACCTGCAGGGCAAATGGCTCTCGCATGTTATGCACCCTGAAAAAGCCGAAAAGGAATGGGTTGCCCTTGTGAGAGACAGCTTCGCCTCACAGATAATGACGCCGGCGACATCCTACCTTGTTGTCGAAAACGAGGCGCAGAAGGCAGCCCTTAAAAAGAAACAGGAAGCTGTTCTCTCTGCCGGCAAACCGTTAGACGCGGGCGAGGAAACAAGAGTAATGGCGGAGCCAAACGCCATTACTCTTGTACTTTTGGCGCTGATCTTCTTTTTCTGCAAAATCAGATTTCACCCTCGGTTGCCGAATAAACCCGTCATTGTAACACCAAAAATGCAAAAATAAGTTTACAAATAAGCCGTGTTACTTGTATTGCTACAATTGAGAAATTTTTTGTTTATTTTTTCCGTGACAAATTATGATTTTTATATATTATGTATATCAAGAGGTATGGCTATGGATTTTAGAACAAACGGGATCGCATGGAGCAGCGACTTAGAAACTAATGACGAAAGAATCGACTCGCAGCACAAGGAATTGTTCAGGCTTACGAGCGATTTAATATACTCCTGCGCAAGAGGAGAAAGCTACGCAATGCTCGGCAAGGCATTGGACTTTTTGGCTCAATACACGGTTCAGCATTTTGCCGACGAGGAGGCGCTGCAAATCCAGTACAACTATCCCGATTATACAGCGCACAAAAAACTTCATGATGATTTTAAACAAACTGTGACAGGTCTTATTACACAGTATAAGTCCGATAATCTCTCTGTTGATCTCAACAGCACCCTCAACTCCATTGTTGTGCGCTGGTTGGTACAGCACATCAAACAAGAGGACGCCAAGATTGCCAAACACATCCGCTCACTAAGCGCAGCAAATAAGGATAAAAAATGAACAGCGTTGATACTTACGAAATTTTCGGCGAGAACTATACCTTACCATCCATAGAAGATGAGGCGAGCTTTACGAAGAGACGCATTATTATGGAGTCAACAATACTCTTTGCGAAAAAGGGCTATGCCGGCGTGTCTATGCGCGATATTGGACAGCATACCGGCATAAAGCCGGCCTCGCTCTATTACCACTTCAGCAGCAAGGAAATCCTGTGGAATACGGTTATTGACCATGCGCTAAAACTGTACTTCTTATACCACAATAATCTCGATAAAACGCTCAAAGAAGCTGATTCCTTTGAAGAAGTGGTACAGATCATGTTTCATGAACCCTCCATGATGAGGAACGTCTTCGCCTGCTACGCCTTTGCCCTGATTCAAACGGAACAGTTCAGCGACAAGCTGGCCGGAAAAACTTACCTTAATGTTTTCCTGAAATACGGAATCAATTTCCACAAAAAATGGTTCGACACCTGCATTGAGCGCGGCCTTGTGCAGCCCTTTGATACCGGTATGACGGCTACCATTTTTGTGCAGACCGTCCTGTCATCAATCACACTGAAGGTACAGGAAACCCTTGACCAGGAACTGCCCTATGACTTTTCGGAAATTTTCGACAAGCTGCAGGACTGCATTATGCGCAAGGCTCTGATCCCAAAAATATAATTTGTTGCCGCAAAAAAGTCCAAAAACTGCAAAAAAATGCTTGCCTTATTG
>JAITPE010000072.1 GCA_031289575.1 Spirochaetia bacterium
AGCGGACTCTGCTCTATTTTTGGATGACATGAAGAGAAAATAGGCAAGGAAGCGGGCGAGGAAATGACCCTTGCTCTGACCCCGGGGTCAGAGCAAGGGTCTGTCGGCAGCATGTTTCCAGCAACAGAGATCGGCAAAAGGCTAAAACCTGTCCGAAGCGAAGCGTATTTTTATGACAAGGAACTCTCAAATATTATTGACATAAGCAGCCTTGCTGCTTATAAAAATATTTCAAATTTAATTTATGATTTATGATTATTATTAATTGTAGACAAAGATTTTTAAAGGAGAGAAAAGAATTATGGGGAATATTGAGTTATCAGTAACAGGAAATCCTAATTATTGTGCGCAGATGGTTGAGATAACAAACACGCATGAATTGGAAAATTGTGACAATATTAAGGGCACACTTATCAATGGAATTAATCATGTTATCATATCAAGAGATACACAAATAGGAAACCTGGGAATTTATTTTCCTGTCGAGTGTGCCATACTACATGACTTTCTATCGGTTAATAATCTGTATTCATCGGCAGAGATGAATACAGATAAAACAAAGACAGGTTTCTTTGGCAAGAACGGGAGAGTTAGAGCAGTTAAATTAAGAGGGCATGTTTCAGATGGTTTCTGGATTCCTATATCATCTCTTTATTATGCCTTCGCGAGAGACTGGATAGAAGATTCATTTATAAATGGAATTTCTTTTGATACAATGGAGTCGATACAACCAAAGACGAAGGTCGTTCTTTGTTGGAAATATTTTGTACCAGAGAAAATAAAAAGTTCTACTATTGTAGATATAAAGAAAGAACAAGGTTTTGATAAACTTATAGATGGACAATTTAGATTTCATTTTGAAACAGAGGCTTTGGAGAAGCACATTGAAGAGATATTGCCAAACGATTGGCTGAGTATTAGTTTAAAGGTACACGGCATTTCAGCTATAATTGCCAATGTTCTTACGAGAAGACAGTTATCTTTGAAAGAGAGGATTGCAAAGAAGTTCGGGGTGAGCGTAGTGGAAACGCAGTATGAACATATTTTTTCAAGCCGGAAAGTCATAAAGAACAGATACAGAAATACAAAGTTAGATAATGACATAGCAGATATCTGGGTGCTTGCAGGCAGGGAGTTGATGCCTATATGTACAGATGGCATGACAATATATTATGAAATAGTAGGATTTTTACCTAACGGAGGATTCGTTCAGAAAAAATATGATTACGGCTGTAAGCAAGGTGAGCATAAGATTTATGTATATCGTATTACCTTTACAAATGCCGCCGGAAGAGTTTATGAATGGGGTATGAGACAAATATCTGATTACATAAACTTTATGAAGGGATCAGGATTTATAGGGGATAATGTCTATTGTGTCTTAATTTTTGACGAGGGCAAGGCAGAGTATTTATACAAAAATTTGCTTCACGCAAATAACAGGCCGGTTGGGCCATTCGACTCTATTGATTTTTTACAAAATCTTAAAGAGATGTATTTGGATAAAGAAAGTATTTTCTGCCAAAATAAAGTGCCGGAAGAAGGTATTGTTGTAAGAAAAGAGTCCCTGCCAAATATAGTAAGTTATAAATTGAAATCTTTTGCTTTCAAGGAGCGGGAAACAAAGTCTTTGGATAATGGAGAAATCAATATTGAGGACACAGGAGAAATAGAGGAAAGTCCTCCGCAAAAAAAATCTTCTTGACACGCGCGCCCCTTCTCCGTCTTTAAAAACATGGCAACAGACACCAGCATCCGCATAGGCGGTCTTACTCTAAAGAATCCGGTAACGGTCGCGTCCGGAACCGCCGGTTACGGCGAGGAACTCTCGAATATTATTGACATAAGCAACCTTGGCGCCGTTTTCACAAAAGGGCTCAGCATTGAGCCTCGGCATGGCAGCCGCGGCAATCGCGTTCTCGAAACGCCATCCGGACTTTTGAATAGCATAGGGCTGGAAAATGTGGGCCTGCGCGAGTTCATAGACAAAAAACTGCCCTTCTTGCTCGCAAAAAAGGCCGTGGTTATACCCAATATTGCCGGCCATTCGGAGGAAGAGAACGTGGAACTGTGCTCCATTCTTTCATCAACAGAGGGCATCGCCGCTCTTGAACTAAATGTTTCATGCCCCAATGTAAAGGAAGGCGGCATGGCATTCGGGACCGACCTGAATATTTTTACAAGCCTTCTTGAAAAAACAAGAAAAGCGGCAAAGACAACGCTGATAGTCAAGCTCTCCCCGAATGTTACCGATATCGCGTCGTTCGCGCTCAGGGCGCAGGAGACCGGCGCCGATGCCGTATCGGCGGTCAATACATTTCTTGGCATGAAGATTGATGTAAAAACAAAAAGGCCGTATTTCCAAAACAAGGTTGCGGGCCTCTCCGGGCCGGCAATACGTCCCCTTGCGGTGCGGGCAGTCTACCAGATTTATGAAAAGCTGCTGACCATTCCAGTAATCGGCGAGGGGGGCATATCTTCGCTCGAAGATATGCTCGAGTTCATGATGGCCGGAGCCTCGGCCGTATCTGTGGGGACAATGAGTCTTGTGGAGCCGTCTCTCTCACGGAGCCTTATTGAAAAGCTTGAGGAATACATGACGCAGAACGGCATCAGTCATTTAAAAGAAATTATAGGAACCGCACATTAATTTTTTCGCGATTTTAAAGGAGAACGCAAAATGAAGTATTGGAACAAAACATTGACCGATATGGAAGAATATATTTCCGGCGAGCAGCCCGCGGGCGGCTTTATAAAACTCAATACAACCGAGAATCCGTTTCCGCCGTCTAAAAGCGCGCTCGATGCGATAGCGAAACGCACATCCGAGGCGCTGCGCGTGTACCCCGACGCGAAATCCCTTGAACTGAGAAAAATATTTGCCGAGGCGAACGGCCTCTCTGTGGAAAATGTATTTGCCGGAAACGGATCCGATGAAATCTTCACGCTCATATTCCGCGGCTTCATTGAAAAAAACGGCTTGGCCGCCTTTCCTTACCCATCGTACTCGCTCTACTACACGCTCGCGCAGGGAAACGGAATAAAATACGACAGAGTTCAGCTTGAGGATGATTTCTCTTACAATATGGATAAGTTCCTCGAAAAAAAATACAGCCTTGTCATAATATCAAACCCGAACAATCCAACCGGCACGTATTGCCCTGTGGAAAAAATCGCGCGTTTTTGCGAGGCATTCGACGGACTCCTTGTAGTGGACGAGGCCTATATTGATTTTTACGGCGGCTCATCCATCGAACTTGTGAATAAGTACAGCAACATCATTATTACAAGAACCATGTCAAAATCGTACTCTCTCGCCGGACTGCGGGTAGGCTTTGCAGGAGCCGACGCCGAAATAATACGCGGACTCATGAAGATCAAGGACTCGTACAATGTAGACACTCTCGCTCAAGCCGGAGCCGCCGCCGCCCTTCTTGACACAAAAACATTCAACTCGAACACCGAGTACGGAATCCGCAGCAACAAGGAATACTTGGAAGAGCGCTTGACCGGAATGGACTTTTTCATTGTTCCCTCAAGGGCGAACTTTATTTTTGTAAAGCACAATAGCGTTGCCGCGGAAAGCATCTATTTAAAGCTTAAAGAAAAAAAAATTCTTGTGCGTCATTTCAAGGGCGAAAGGCAGAGCGAATACATACGCATAACAATAGGCTCAATGGGCGACATCAAGGCGCTCTGCAAAGAGCTCGAGGCGATTATCTCAGAATGATGATTCTCCCCTGCCCATTGGTGAGAAAGCTCCTCTGCACAATCTCGTTGAAAGTCATCTTGTTGTCTTTGTAGCGGTCGGCGTCCGATTCGTTTATCCAAATATTTATCTGCTCGCCCTTGCCGCCGTCTTTCCACTTGAAGCCTATTACCATTCCGACAATCTGTTTTTCCTTAAAAAGTTCCCTGTGCGCGTTTACGCTTTCCATTACCGGCTCCAGATTATTGTATATGGCCGATTTTGCCCTTGTTCCGTAATCGGCGCCGGTTGGGTTGTCTATGATGATATCAATCCCCACATAGAGTTTATCGCGCTCATTTGTGTTACGGTCGTAGTAGAAGCCGACGCTTTGCCTGCCGATGTCCATGCTGTTTTTCTTTATGAGGTTCGCTATGTCTATAAGGGTAGAGCGATATTTTTTGTGGTAGATTCCGCCGTCTGTTGTGTAGTTCTCCGGATCCACAAGAAAGTCTTTGTTGTCTTTTTTGCTGTCTTTTTTTGGGGAGATGATTTCGGCCTGAGAGCGCTCAATAGAGGCCGCAGCCCCCATGGCGTGATCTCCGGCGCTCATGTCGGGCGCGGACGGAGATGTTTCGGCAAAGGCGCCGGGCTCTGTTTTAGCCGAGGGGCTCGACGCGCACATGAGTATAAAAACAGCAAAGAATGGAACAATATTTCTGAATAAACGAAAAATCATGACGGGCAATCTCCAAGTAAAAAATACACAGCCTAAAACAGCAAAAAACATTTGATATATTACGGCCTTGGCTGCATTATGTCTCTTATATCTTATCGGCTTATTGTTTACAAATATGCACATTATGGCGTCAAAAAAAACATATAAGAAATATCACTAATATGAAAAAAGCG
>JAITPE010000128.1 GCA_031289575.1 Spirochaetia bacterium
GCGATCTCAAATTTCCCAAGATCGGTTTTTGACATGAGGCTGTCTCCGGCAAGAAAAACGGAAAACAGCATAAGAATGATCCGGAATTTTTTCATTGGTCGTCTCAAAACGGAAAATATTGCCTACATTATTCGTATCGGCTTGCATTATGTCATTTTAAAGCATTTTATACGGGAGAGAAGCATTTTTAGGTGAAGCAAAGGACGGTTTTGGCGGGGTCAGAGCATGGGGGTCAGAGCCCCGTGCTCTGACCCCCATTTTTCTGCTTGCCATTGAGAGGGGCAACTCAAAATGTATAATCAATGAGACCTGAACAAACGCAGCGGATGATGAGCCTTTTTAAAAAGGCTCATATCGAAATAACTGAAAGGCAATTGTCACTATTCGCCGTTTTTTACGATATGCTTGTAGACCATAACGATGAGTACGATTTGACCCGCATCAGAAATTTTGATGATATCATCATAAAGCATTTTATTGATTCCGTGTACTTCACAAGATTCGTTCCCCTGCCCTCATCGGTTATTGATATAGGAACAGGCCCGGGCTTCCCCGGAATCCCGCTCAAAATAATGAATCCGGGCCTTAAACTCATCCTGGCCGAGCCCAAGGCCCGCCGCGCCGCCTTCCTGAACATGGCTGTTCAGGGGCTTGAACTCACAGATACCGAGATTTATCCGCACCTTGTGACGGATAAATCCTTTTTCACCGTAGACGGGGCCATTACAAGAGCGCTCGAAAGCGTCAACAGCACGCTCAGCAGAGTGAAGCACTTTCTGCCGGACGGAGGACATATCCTATTCATGAAGGGCCCCGATGCCGAAACCGATCTTGACGAGGTTGACGAAAAGAACAAGAAACACTTCAAACTTGAGGCCGACCGCAAATACACGCTGCCCGGCACATCGTACAAGCGAAGAATCATAACATTCACAAAAACCGGCGGCGGAACAACACGGACGCACCGCATTTTCAAAAACATAGATGAGGCCTTTGGAACGCCGGTAACATCGCCCGAAAACAAAATATTCAAGGAGCTCAAAAAACTCACCGGCCCCGCGGGCATGAAAAAAACAGAAAAACTTCTCATTGCGGGAAAAAAAATTGTCACCGAATTTCTCAGTGACAATTCCATAGAAAAAGAACGCGTCATTATATACGACGGCTTCCGGGAAAGCGGTGATGAACTGGCCCCGTATTTACAGAAATTTAATGCCGCGGGATCCCTCTTTATTCTAAAACGCTCGCTATATAATGAGCTTGACATATTCAATACTTCCGGCCCTTTGCTTACTGTCAAGATGCCGTATATAGCGGAATGGAACGGAAACGCGGACAAGGGATGCTACCTTCTTGTTCCTTTTCAGGATCCGCAGAATGTGGGCAGCGTTATAAGAAGCGCGGCCGCGTTCGGCGTTTCGGGCGTAATACTTCTCAAAGAGGCGGCGTTTCCGTTTCATCCGAAGGCGGTCAGGGCGTCGTCGGGAGCTGTTTTCAAAATTCCGCTTTTCAGGGGAGACTCAATTCACGGCTTTATGGAAAACGCAGGTAAAACGCCGGTGGTTTCTCTTGATAAAAGAGGATGCGATATAGCGTCTTTCACATTTCCGGATACATTCTACCTTCTTCCGGGCATGGAAGGGCCGGGGCTTCCCGACGAGGCAAAAAACAGAGCGATATCGATTCCTCTCAATGAGAACATAGATTCACTAAACGGGGCGGCTGCCGCGGCTATCGCGCTCTACGAATGGAAGAGAAAAAAATGAGCTTTATTTTACATGAATATGATTTTAAGTATACCATCAATGTGCCGCCCGGCGGAGTAATGGAAATCAACGACAATGAAACGCCCCTCATTGAAGAGCAAATCAAGGCCGACAAACGCATAGACAAGATCATTATTCCGGAATCTGTAATCGCCAGGAGAGTGAAGCGCTTGGCATCGGAAATAATCAGGGATTACGGAAACAAAAATATCGACATCCTTGTTGTGCTCACCGGCGCCATTATATTCGCCTCGGATCTGGGGCGCGCCATTTACACAATCGGAGAGGCTAACGTAAACTATCATCTTGTAAAGACGAGCGTATACGGCGGCGACATCAAAAAAAACGGTGATGAAGAAAACAGAGAGGTGAGAATTCTTATGCCGCCCGGCAATATTTCCGGAAGAGATATCATAATAGTTGAGGATATTGTCGATCAGGGCTTTACTCTTACATGGCTTTCCGGCTACCTCCTGAGCGAAAAAAAAATCAACTCGCTTAGGATATGCAGCCTGCTTGATAAAAGCTTGGAGAACCCGTCGGATAACATCATGAAACAGCGCGACAAGCTGCGGATCGACTATGCCGGATTCCGGATTACAGACCGCTGGATAGCCGGCTATGGAATTGATACGGCAGACACATTCAGAAACCTGCCCTTTATAATCACCGTTAACGAGGAGTATTACAAATGACTATTCTTCTTAAAAATGGAAATACCGTTGATGTTGAAAACACAAAAATAACACGCGCCGATATTCTCATTGAGAACGGCATAATCACAGAGGTGAGCGAAAAGCCTGTTGTTCCTCCGGCAGATGCCGAAATTATTGACTGCGCAGGCAAAATTGTTTCACCCGGACTCATAGACGCTCACCTGCATATCGAGAGCAGCATGCTCTCGCCGGTTGAATTTTGCAGGAACAGCGTCAAGAACGGAACAACAGCGGTATTGGCCGACCCGCATGAAATATCAAATGTTTTCGGCATGGACGCGGTGAAGATGTTCATGGAGCTTGCCCCATCCATGCCGCTGCAAATGCTTATCGCGCTTCCCTCGTGCGTGCCGTCAACCGATATGGAAAATTCGGGCGCGGCAATAAGCCTTGCCGATATGAGAGAAATCATGGACGATCCCGGAATATACGGCTTGGGGGAGATGATGAATTTCCCCGGAATCATAAACGGATTCGGCGAGGCGCGCCAAAAGGTTGACGCCTTTTTTGAACTGGGAAAATTGGTTGACGGCCACAGCCCTTCTCTCCGGGGCAAAGAATTAATATCGTATATAACAAACGGCAGAATGGACGGCAAGGTGCGCATAATGAGCGACCATGAGGTATCCTTTCCGGAAGAAGCCCTTGAAAAAATAGCAAACGGCATGTATATCGCGCTGAGGTACGGCAGCGCCTCGAAGGATATGGATAATGTTCTGCCCGGTATACTCAGGAGCGGAGCCGGCACCTCAAAGTGCATGCTCTGCTCCGATGACCTGTCGGCACAGGAGCTTTACGACGCAGGCCACATGAACCGCACGGTACGGCGCTGCCGCGACATCATAGCGGAAACGCTTGGAGTTCCGGCGGAGCAGGCCGCGGTAACGGCTATTGGCATGGCATCAAAAAATGCCGGAAACTACCTTGCCCCCTATCTCGCTCACTACGGCCTGCCGCGCATGGGCGTAATCGCAAAGGGCATGAGGGCCGATATAACCGTATTCGATTCCTTGGAAAAACTCAATGCTATTGATGTAATCTGCGGCGGTAAAATAACCTTACGGAACTCACTGCCGGCGCGCGCGCTGCCGAGCTATGACTTTAAAAACTTTACGGCGAGCGTAAATCTACGCTCGCCCGTAAAGCCCGGTGATTTTTCGATACACTCGGACAAAAGCAGCGTCAGGGCGCGCGCGATTGACATTACCGCCGAGAGCCTTTTGACCGGAACCTGTTTTGTAAACCTGCTTGTCCAAAACGGAATTGTGCGGCCCGACCCAAAACAGGATACGGCAATCATCGCTGTTTTTGAACGCCACCACGCCACAGGCTCACATGCCGCCGCGTTTGTCCGCGGGCTGGGAATAAAGGAAGGCGCCATGGCATCAACCGTGGCTCATGACAGCCACAATCTCATTGTGGCTGGCTATGAGCCGGAGGAAATGGCAGTTTTGGCAAACGCGCTAATGGACTGCGGAGGAGGAATCGGCGTTATCAAACACGGAAAGATAAACCTTCTGCCACTTGAAATAGGCGGCCTCATGTCAAATGACAGTATCGAAACCGTCATTGCAAAGTACAAGGCGGTTAAAGACGAACTATCCGGCTCAAGGCTCAAAAACGCCTTTATGACAATGAGCTTCCTCTCCCTGCCTGTAATTCCGGAGCTTAAAATTACAGATAAGGGCCTTGTTGATGTAAATAAATTTGAGTTTGTTTCGGTAATCGAGGAATAATGGCTGAATTCAAGAACGCTTGTGTGATTTTGTAAAATTTGCTTTTGCCTTATTAAATTGTCAGTTCGGGCTTTGCAAGAATCAAAGAAGCTCCTTGTTTGACATTATATACTCCTTTTTATATGGCGAGTGGAATAACATATTTGTATTAATTCAACTGTTTTTTGTCAATAAAAATTTTCTACCCTGTCACATCAAAATCAAACTCGCCCTTTTCGCATTTGCTGTAAGGGCAATAAGTACTTGATAAAATAAAGGCATGATATAGATTTAGCCTCCGATAGGCAGCCATGATTGAGACATCGTGGCTGCAGGCTGGCCTCGTGCCGGCTCAATATCGCATTTAAGGAGCGAAACATGGACAGCAGAGAAGGCTTCGTCTGGTGGAAACACGGCGTTATATATCACATATACCCCCGCAGCTTTTATGACGCAAACAGGGACGGAATTGGAGATATACCCGGAATAACCGAAAAAATTGACTACATCGCGAGCCTTGGAGTAGACGCC
>JAITPE010000156.1 GCA_031289575.1 Spirochaetia bacterium
ATATTATTTTCGGTGTATATTTTTTCTAATGTAAGTCTTATGCCTTTCTCAACGCTCTCCGCATCTTTCGTATTGATCTCGGCCATGCTTATTTTTATGACAGGGTATTCCTTAAACTCCCATTTGTCGTAAATCCATGTGTCCTTGAATAGTTCCTTTTCGCCTTTAAAGAGATAGTACAGGGCCGATACGGTGAGGCTCTTACCGAAACGGCGGGGGCGGGAAATAAAAAAAGGCGTGGCCGAGCTCGCCATTTCATAAATCCACTTGGTTTTATCAACATAGACATGCCCGCCCTCAATGAGTTTCTTGTAGTCTTGAATACCTATAGGTAGTTTTTTCATAGGCGGCCCCTCTCAAACATAATGTTGCATTTTGCCGTTATCGGGATGAAATGTCAAGCCGCAAAAAAAATCCGCTTCGCTCCTTTTTTTTGCTTGACCTGTCCGCGTTTTTTTGTATACTTACAGCATGAAATATACTATAAACATAATTCGCGCGGGCCTGCATCGCGCTACCCCGCACAGGCAGGCAAAAAACAATTTTTAGTATTGACTTTTATTCCCGAAAAGTTATATTAGATAGTTAAAAAGGGGGTTTCTATGAAAAAGAAATACTTTTCTATTGGTGTTTTAGCGCTTATGCTCTTTACAGCTTCGACGGCTCTTTGGGCCAGCCCCAAAATAGCAAAGATTCCGTCGCACAAAGGAAAAAATTGCGCTTTTTGTCATCAGAAGGCAGGCTTTCCCAAGGAAAAAGCCGGGTACGACAAAAACGGCAAGAATTACAAAAAGATCGCGTCTAACAGCCTCTGCAGCGGACCGGAATGTCATAAGTAGCCCATAACCCGCGGGCCTCCGGCCCTTGGGTTATGTTCGGCCGCTTGGCCGCCGGCTTCCATAACGGCATACTCCTTTGTGATATATCACAAAGGAGTATGCCGTTTTTTGTAGTCTTTTAAAAAGAGAAATAAAACTCATTCGGGAAGATCGTAATAGATGACCAAACCGGAAAATGTATTGACAATCAGGCAATGGGGCGTTAGGTGACACTAAGCAAGGAGATTTTTATGACCCCTATCATCTGGCTCGCGCTTGGAGTAGTTCTCATGGCTCTTGAAATACTTCTCCCGGGCTTCGTTATATTTTGGTTCGGCTTGAGCGGTGTTATTACAGCGCTTTTGGCCTACACCGGAATCATCAGCTCGCCGGAATATCTGTGGTTCTTTTTCTTTGCGTCATCGCTTGTTTTTCTGTCTCTATGGTTCGCGGTGCTTAGAAAGCGTTTTTCCAAAGAGAAGGATGAGCGCGACCCCACGCTCCTTGATCTGCGCGGAAAATGCACGGCGCAGATCGAAAAAAGCAGGCCCGGGGAAGTTGAACTCTACGAAGCATATCACGGCATCACGAAATGGAAGGCGGAATCATCCGAGATTATCGAACTTGGGGACGATGTTTTGGTTCTTGAGGCCAGCGGTATAAAGCTCATTGTAAAAAAAATATAAAATATTAGGAGAAAAATATGTCCGGATTTTCTTTTTTTGTAGCGGCCGTAGCTATACTCGCGCTGTTTTTGATATTCAAAGGTGTGCGCATAGTTCCTCAGGCCGAAAACTGGCTTGTCGAAAGGTTCGGCAAGTATGCCTCGACGCTCAGTCCCGGCCTTAACCTCATCAACCCTATTTTTTCAAGGGTAGCCGCAAAAATAGATATAAGGGAGCAGGTGCTTGATCTGCCGCCGCAGGGCATCATCTCGGAAGACAACGCGACACTAAAGGTTGACGGTGTTGTCTTCTATAAGGTGCTTGATCCGTATAAGGCGTATTATGGGATAGATAATTTTCAGTGGGGCATAACAAATCTTGCCTTAACGAGTCTGCGTTCCATCATGGGCCGAATGACTCTTGACCAGTCGCTCTCTTCAAGAGACAAGATAAATCTGGAACTGCTGCACATTCTTGATGAAGCTACAGATTCATGGGGAACCAAAATAACCCGTGTTGAAATAAAAGACATTGTTCCGCCCGAGGACCTCCAGCGCGCCATGTCGCTGCAGATGAAGGCCGAGCGCGAGCGCCGCGCTACCGTTCTTGAGGCCGAGGCCCAAAAGGAATCTCAGGAAAAGAAAGCCGAGGGATTCAAGCGCGCCCAGATTCTCGAGGCGGAAGCGAGAAAGGAATCGGCTCTCCGTGACGCCGAGGCAAGGGAAAGGTTAGCCGAGGCCGAGGCAAACGCCATAAACTCAGTTGCTTCATCGCTCAAGTCAACCGGAGGCGATCCGCTCATCTATCTTCTTGGAAAAGAATATGTTGAAGGGCTCATGCACATCAGCAACTCGCCGTCGAGCAAGGTGGTTGTTCTGCCGGCTGATTTTATGAACACGATACAGAATCTTTTTGTAAAGAAGTAAGTATGTTTTTTTTGCCGCTGCGCGGGGCAGGTTGATTCTATAACTTTTCTCCGCCGCGGCGGGCAACGCCCTATGAAAAATCGGCAATAAAATAATTTGACATACAGCAAGCCTATTGCATTAGTTCCTTATATTTCATAAGGAGTTGCAAATGACCCAAAAAAATATAGCTGTTCTGCCCGGCGATGGGATAGGCCCGGAAGTTATGAAAGAGGCGCTCAAAGTCCTTAACGCGGCCGCGCCATTGATTGATATACAATTCAACTGCACAGAGGCAAATGTCGGCGGCGCCGGTATCGATAACGATGGCGCTGCGCTGCCCGCTACCACGCTCACGCTCTGCAAGAAATCCGACGCCATTCTCTTCGGCTCGGTCGGCGGGCCTAAATGGGAAAGCCTGCCGCCGGAGCAGCAGCCCGAAAGGGCCGCGCTTCTTCCGCTGCGCAAAATATTCAACCTGTACGCGAATCTGCGCCCGGCGATAATCTTTGACGAGCTCAAAGACGCGTCTCCGCTCAAGCCGGAAATCATAGGCAGCGGCCTTGACATTCTCATTATCCGCGAGCTTACAGGCGGACTCTATTTTGGCCAGCCCAAGGGGCGTGAGAATTCCGGCCCCGATGAACGTGCGTTCGACACGCTTGTTTACACAAGAGCGGAAATAGAGAGAATAACGCGCGTGGCTTTCGATGCGGCACGTACGCGCGAGAAAAAGCTCACGTCCATTGACAAGGCAAATGTTCTTACAACAATGGTGCTGTGGCGCGAAACAGTAACGGATATATCAAAGGATTATCCCGATGTAAGCCTCAATCATATGTATGTCGATAACGCGGCCATGCAGCTTGTCCGCGACCCAAGGCAGTTCGATGTTATTTTGGCCGACAACACATTCGGGGATATTTTGTCCGATGAAGCCTCAATAATAACAGGTTCTATCGGCATGCTGCCGTCGGCCTCTCTCTCAAGCGGTTCGTTCGGCCTGTACGAACCATCCGGAGGCTCCGCGCCGGATATAGCGGGCAAAGGCATAGCCAACCCAATCGCTCAAATACTGAGCGTTGCCATGATGCTGAAATACAGCTTCGGCAGCGGCGCGGCCTATGATAAAATATTTGACGCAATAAAGGCTGTACTCAAAGAGGGCTTCCGCACCGCCGACATAATGAGTCCCGGAATGAAAAAGGTAAACACATCTGAAATGGGAGACCTCATAACAGAGCGTCTTAAAAAATAACGGAGTTTTTTGACATGAGCATATCGCAGTCATCGCTTAGAAAAACCATCAACGAACTTTCCGATATCGAAAGGCGGCTTGATGAATATATTGATACAACTCTATGGATAAGCGATCCGCACGGAGCCGGCGACCGTTTTGTCAACATACTAAAGGGAAGGTTCGGCCTCCTGTGGCAAACGCTGCGAGAGGCTTTGCCGAAAACCCTCGACCATGAAAAACTTGATTACCTCGACCGCATAATCAGGAGAGAACAGTATTTCCGTTCCGAGAACTACGCGATGCAGCGCCAGGACGTAATATCATCTCTTGTTACGGTCATCCGTTACAAGATTCAAAACATATACGATTTCGAGCGCGTCTCCATGACAATAGCTCCCGAGCTCAAGCCGCTGCTCAGCAATCTTCTGCTCAACTTCCGTGTGCCGGCAATTGTATACGAAAACGACCTTGTCTCCGACCAGCTCATAACCGCTCTCGCGAAAATGACAAAGCAGGTGCTCATAGGACAGCTTGTGGTTCTTGGCGATGTTTTTGACAGGGGCGATGAGCCCGATAAAATCCTCCGCATCCTTTCATCCAAAGCCATACGCCCATACGTAAAATTCGTCTGGGGCAACCACGACCTTTTGTGGATGGGAGCGGCTCTCGGCAACCCATCGCTCATAGCCGAAGCCCTGAGGATTTCCTTCCGGTATGACAACTTCGCGTTTGTAAAACGCCTCGGCATAGACGCGTCAAAACTGCAACAGTTCGCCGAAAAAACATATCCGGGAGAAATAACAGGTTACTTCAAGGCTAAAACAAAATCGGCCAGACAAATAGAAAAGGCCCTTGCCGTAATACAGTTCAAGTTAGAGGAACAGACAATCAAACAGTATCCCCAGCTTGGCATGGACTCGCGCCTTAACTTGGATAGCTTAGCGGGAATGCTTAAAAGCGGAAACACCGAAGGCCTGAGCGACACCGATTTCCCGACACTCAACTTAGACGAACCCGACAAACTCACCGGTGAGGAACGTGAAATTATCAGCGACCTCTCGAAACAATTTGTGACAAGCAAAAGAATCTACAGGCTCATGGAGTACCTGTTCAGAGAAGGCAAACTCTATCACATGCACAATTATATACTCAACATTCACGCTCTTATTCCAAGCACGGCGGACGGCAAGTTTGATGAACTTTATGGAAAAAAGGGGAAGGAGCTTTTGGACCACCTTGAGGCATCAATCAAAGACGCGGGCGAACAGTATTTGCGCGGCGAACAGGTCGCGCCCTTTCAGCAGGCTGTTATGTTCTATCTCTGGTGCGGCCCCATGTCGCCTTTTTTTGGAAAACACGCCATGAAGACCTTTGAGCGCTACTTCATGAAGGATAAAAAGACCCATGAGGAAATAACCCTTCACTGGGGAGAGAACATCATGAAAAAAGAATTCATGGATCTTCTCGAGGAAGAATTCGGCGCGCGGATTGTGGTCTACGGGCACACTCCTGTTGATGTTGCGGCGGGACAAAAAATCGCGTCTCCCGACGGAAGAGCAATAAATATTGACGGCGGATTTTCAGACGCCTACCTTGGCCGCGGGCACGCACTCATACAAACGCCGTATTCAATATACGCGATAATACTCCCTACCGAACGCGAGATGGAAAAGGCCGGCCTTAAAAAAGAGCCGGCTCCGCTTTTGGTGGAGGAAATAGCATACTACGAAAAGCCGGTTAAGGTAAAGGATACCTTTAAAGGCAAGACTCTGTTAAAGCGCAGGAACCAGCTCATAGAAGAAATAAGCAAATATAATTCTTGACTATTATGCTTTAGTACTTATTGTTAGCGCAATAAACTTAAAGGAGATTTAAAAATGAAAATCAAAACAAAACTCATAATTTTAGCGTTCCTCGTATGCCTTGCGCCGGCATCGGCCTTCGCGCTTGTGGATCTGAATCTCTACGGCGGATACACTGTAGGCGGGAAATGGAGCGACTATGACCACAAATACGGCACCGATTTCCGTTACGGCGGCGCGGTCCATTTGAACAGCGGTTTTTTGGCGATTCTTAAATTGGGCATAGGCGGCTATTATCAGATGTCATCCGTAACATACGGAGACGATAACGGTATTCCGGTAGGCATAGGCACCGGAGACGAGTTTACTCTCGATAAAACAGAATTCGGCATAGATGCCTATGCCGCGCTTGACATTCCGCTGATTCCAATATCGCCATATGTGAAGGGCGGCACAGCGGCATGGAACAAGGTGGAA
>JAITPE010000265.1 GCA_031289575.1 Spirochaetia bacterium
AATCCGGGACCCGATCCCACAACAGTGGGATTGTTGCCGTTAAACTTGTACCCAACATCTTCTCCTATGTCCATAACGCCGTTGTGGTTTTTATCCTCTGTTGCGGGAACTCCGTCACCGTCCGAATCCTCATTTATCTTTCCAAGATCAAGGTACATGTTCAGGCTGCCTCCGCCCTCCAAGCGGTAGTACACCTCGATGTATTGCAGTCCGGAAAGGTCAACCGTATCCTGGGCCAGCTCCCTTGCAGCAACCGATACCTCTGTAGTCGTTCCGGTAAAATCATAATCGAACACAAGGGCCATTTGGGAGGAAGTATCCTCTATTGAATCCGGAACATGCCCTGTTGCCACATTGTAGGGCCCCGGCTTTTGCGAATAGGGAAGGCTCCTGGCATTGTATCCGGGGCCCTTGAGCGCGCCGGGATTGTCGGCGTCGCGGTAATACTTATAGTAAAGAAGTCCCCTGTCGGCCTGGATTTTTGTGTCACGCATTGATGAGAGTATCCAGTTTTTTTCCGACATGGAGAGAATCAGCGAATCATCGCTCGATTCCATATTATCAATAAGACCCTTGCCGAAGGTGTTCATATTTTTGTAGCTCTTCGCATATTCGGCGTAACCTTTTATTTCAAAGGGCAGGGTCTTGCGTTTTCTGTCGGCAAACTTATTGTAAATTTTCGCAAGGCTTCCGGGGTCAAGATCCACGGATATATCGCCCTCAACAAGAATCGTCTGTGTAGGCTCACCGTTTACCATCGGAATAACGCCGCTGGCCGATGTTGTGGAAATGAGCGCGCTGCCGCCTACGGACACATTTTTATTGAATCTGTAATCGGTTCTAATGCCGCCTGTAAAATCATTGGATTGCCCGCCAAGCGGCTGGTACTGGTAGCTTATTTCAATAAGAGTGTCGGTCATAATTTGCGGGTCGTTCGGATTGTTGAAAGTCAGGTACCCGGAAATGTAATCAATGGAATAGGCGGAGCGGTCAAGCTCCCTTCCATTGATCTTAACGCGTTCACTGCCCTCAAGAATATTGGTATGCCGCAGTTGAAAGCTCCTTGACTCGCTGTAATAATCAACAGTCATATAGAACATTGAACTGTCCGCAACATTGTCGGGCTGCTTTTCCGCGTAGATTGCCGAGGCCGCCGAGTTTCCGGTAAGCTGCCGAAACGGCTCCCTCAGGTTAAAAGAAACCGTACCATTGCTGTAAGAGATGCTGTAGCTTCCGAGTTTTTTCACCTGATCATCGGTCAGGGGACCGGAGCGGCTGTAAAACTTGAGCGAAAAGTTTCTCGACAGCAGATCCCTTTTTCCCAGAAAAAAGACCGAACGTGTTTCGTATATATCCAAGTTCATTCTGCCGTCATTGTTTATGTCGGAGTAGATGCCGTTCCGGTCAAGGTCTTCGTCCATGGATGTGCCGTACTTTATGAACACAAAGTTAAGGCCAGGAAACCCAGGGTGATTCAGTATTGTTGCCGGGTCAACGGAAGAAGCCCCCCCCTGAAGTTTGTATACAACAAAGATTCGGGCGTTCTGCGGAACCTCACGGAAAAAGGTTATGAGTCCCGACGCGTAGTTTACAGCATAATCGCTTCCGTTTGACAGCTGTGTATAATAGCCGCCGTCCGCCGCGAGTTGTATTGCGTTGTAGGTGTTGTACGCGTTCTGGTCATCCATGTAACCGGCAAAGCCGGAAGAATCAATATTGACCGCAAAAGGCGTAAAGGTTGGATTATTCGAGTTGAACGTGTTCATAATATTGTAATCGGCTGGAAGAGAAGGTGCGCGATTGTCGTAGCGTCTGTAAGGCTCAAGCTGATAGTATGTCCGCGCCGAATACCTGTATTCGGGCAGCACAACCGTATTGGATGAGGAAGCGCCGCGGAAGGTTTCTTCCACGCTCTTGCCGCGGGCGGCGCTTCCGAAGGCCTTTACCTGAAGGTTGTTCTTGCGCAGGGTAACATCGACCCCCAGCCCCTTGTTTGCCATATTATCATAGGTGGCGTATTTTGATTTGCTGAATTTTACATCTATCTCTCCGGCGTTTATCTCCTGAATAAACTCGTTTTCGTTGAGGGCCTTGTAGTTCATGAGATAGCGGTTGTTCTCGCTGTTGCTGTTGTGATCAATATAAATGGTAAGGCGGTCGCCCAGCTTGCCTTCCATGTGAAGCTGCATCTCCTGTTCGGGAGAAAATCCGTTTGTAATAACCTGAGATACCGGCTGCGATTCATCGGACGTTCTGTATTTATTGCTTGTAAAGGAGGATTTGCCGTAGTTGACATTCATTTTCATGGCGCCGTATGATATAAAGGCCATGTCATCATTTTCATAGATGGAACGCGGGTCTCTTTCCTGGCCAAAGCTATACCGCGGCCCGGTAATCAGGGAATTCCAGTCGCCCTTTTTGTACGCAATTCCGCTGTTTCTGGATGTGTGCGGAAGGAGCGGAATAGAGACTGTTTCGCCGGCATCCGCCGGCAAGACAGTCTCATCTACTTGTGAGTTTTGGTCTATATATTCTATGAGTTTACGCTTAAAGCCGGGGCCGTCACTCCATGCGCTTAAAGCGTAGAGTATTCCTCCCGATAGAATTGCAAAATAAAATAACGAACCTCGCATCATACTTTGAGAGAAGTTCCGCGTTTCGTCTTTGTCAATGATTATTTAAGTTGGCTCTTCGCCAAACATGAATTTAGCACACGGTCCGGGCAGACTCTCAGCCCGGCGCAACCCACACGATGTGGGAAGTGGCGCGGGGGACAAGGATGTCCGAGAGCGGCCGCCGGAACGCCCCCGCGATTTTGAAAAGTATTTTGTAAGGAGTCTTAACCGTAAGCTTCAGCCTACGGACAGACAGCACCTCGGAGCGCTCGCCGTTCTTTGCTACCAAAAAGTGCATGTTTCTTAAACATTTTTTAACTTGACATATGAACATTAATTCATATTATTACTTTAGATGTGGAAAGTAATTTATTCTTCTAAATATAGTGATTGGTTTGCAGGTCTTGCAGGTGATGAACAAGCGATTATTCGTGCAAAAATATTTTTGCTTGAAGAGTATGGCCCTAATTTAGGAAGACCTCATGCAGATACTTTAAAAGGCAGTATATTAAGTAACTTGAAAGAGTTAAGAGCAAGAACCAATGAACACCTATTTAGAATTGCATATATTTTCGATGAAAAAAGAAAATGTGTTTTGCTTACAGGCGGAGATAAAAAAGGTAAAAATGAGAAAATATTTTATAAAAATTTAATACACAATGCAGAAAGAATATATAGCGAATACTTAAAAAAAAATACGGAGGAGATATGAAATTTTATTCGATAGATAAGTTAGATGCAAAAATGAAGCCTGAGGTTTTAGATAAAGCACGTAAAATATATGAACAGGAAAGCCTCAACATTAAGCTTAAATATTTACGGGAAAAACATGGTGTAAAGCAAAAAGAGATGACAAAATTCACCCAAACTGCTATATCAAAATTGGAAAAAAGAAAAGATATAAGAATTTCAACTCTTATTGAATATTTGGATAGTATGGATATGGGACTGGAAATTATTGCTTTTTCAAAAGATAAAAAAAACAAAAAAGAACTTTTATTAAGAGTATAAAAACTGTTACTATTTTGTTTTTTCCCATTGATGGATTGTGTAGTCTCCGCGAAATACATATGGTAAAAAAGGTTGCTTTTTTAACTCTTGTTTTGTATTATGTTGATATATTATATATTACTTTATAGGGGACTATTATGAAAACGCTTACTTACTTACTATTTATTCCAGTTTTAATGACGGGGTGTCTCTTTGAGTTGGATGATGATACGACTACTACGCCCTGTTCCGGGGCTCATTATAATAGTAGAAGCAGTACTACACCACCAAACGATGTGGCTGAGCAATATCGGGTGGGTTCGACTGTCGAACAGACAAGGCGTGGCAACGGGCCATATAGCCTCGGACTACCGGGGACTTGGATAATCACACAAGCAAACACGATTGTAAGGGTAGTACGTTACGACTATTGCGCAGGGCAGGCAGTATTGAATTTAACACATATAGAGGACGGTATCCCTCCGTTTATTGCTATGATACTGCCGAATGGACAAAATGTAGAGGTTACAGCTACAGATCCAATAGTAGATGACTCTACAAACGTAACGGTATATTTTGTGCCTGCGACTAACGCTTTTATTGCTGCTAATTCAGCAGTAACAATAGTAAGAGGCTATCCTTTAAATTGGCAGCGTATACAATAACTTCATATTGTCTGAAAACTCCAATATGTTCGTGCTGGTACAGACGTAACAGTACGTTTTGTGTCTGCGACTAACGCTCAAAGCGGTATGCGTACCTTGTAAATCTCTCGATTATTCAAGTTGGCTCTTCGCCAAACAGCGTTTCCTGCATAAATTCAAAGGGCGGTTGAACTCCAAGGTGTTTACACGCGGCGGGCGTGACCACACGCCCGCGCGAGGTGCGGTTCAAAAGGCCGCTTTGCA
>JAITPE010000273.1 GCA_031289575.1 Spirochaetia bacterium
GAGCCGCTGCCCATAACAGGCTCCGAAGGAATAAGCGGAAACGGGCAGTACCGCATACGCTACACGAAGGTAGGCTCCGAGATTGAATTTTACGGCGGCGGGCAGAGGTTTTGGAAACAAAAATCAATGGAGTACCCATACCTGTCTCATTCGGGGCGATTGATATTCATGCTGAACGGAGACCAGAGCGCGGCGCGTGTGATTGACCTGAACGGAAATGAAATAGGAATCAAAACCATTGCCGGCCGCGTCTGCACGGTTATATCTTTTGCGGAACACGAGGATTTCGGCGGCGCCGGATTTCTCGACGGCTCGTTTCAGGCTGTAAAAGCGGACGGTGGCGGCATAGCCGCGGGCCGCGTTTCTGACGGCGGAATGGTGAAGAGCATGGCAATAAGCGACAATGGACGTTTTGTTGTTGTGCATGGCGGAAACACAAAACAGGATCATATTGAAATTCACCATACCGGTACCGGCAAAAGTTACACGCGCTCCATAGACTCGGTGCATATTTCAAAAACTCCGATTCATGCGGCAAATGACGGCAGGGTTGTTGTACTTGATAAAAGCGCCATGTTATTTCTTGATGAAAAGGCCAAGGTTGATTTTACCATTCCGTTAGATGAAAAGCGGGACGGTCATGCGTCAATAAAAGAAGGCGCGGCAGCTTATGCGCTCGGCTATACCACGCGCCGGGGACTTGCAAGGTTTTTGCTCATAGCAAAAAACGGGAACATAATATGCCAAAGGGATTTTCCGGGCGAATCCTTTCTTGACATAGCGTTTGAAAAAGAACTTATTTTTCTAAGAGGATCTGACAATCTATACTGCTATAGTCTTCATGAGAAAGCAGAATGAGTATTTCTTTAAGTTTTTCCGCAAAACGCTGATTGTTTCTTTTCTGCGCGCCGGCAATAAGCAAAGCGCCGCGCTGCGCCGCGCTTTGCTTAGCGGCATGGGCATATTCGGCTTGCAGTCCTTTGTCATCCCGCAAAAGTTTTATGATTGAGTAAAGCCTGAAAGAGTCCATTCCCCAGTACTTTTCTGAAAGCTGACCGGAATGTCCGGCATAACGTATAACAAGATTTTCATCAAGAAGGCCGGCCTCCTCGTGAGATAAAACGCGCAGCCACAGGTCGTAATCCTCACAGGCCGGAAGCCGCTCATCGAACAGTCCGTATTTCTCAATAATATCCCGTTCTATAACCGCGGCCGACGGGCTTACAAGGCAAAGGGCGAGCGATTCAATGAATATGTGCCCGCCGCGTTTAATATGCCTGCGCCGGGGATTTACCCTGCGTCCGTTACGCACCCATATTTCGTTTGTTTGGCTGATTTTTATATCCACTCTGCTTTCTATGAACGCAAGCTGTTTCTCAAGTTTGGCCGGCAGCCAAATATCGTCCGAATCCAGAAAGGCTATGTACTTTGAGTCTCCCGCGCGGATTCCGGCGTTTCGGGCTGCGCTTACGCCAAGGTTATTTTGAAAGATAAAATTAATGCCTGTATAAATTTCTTTGAGCGCGGAAGTATCATCGGTCGAACCGTCGTCCACAACAATGAGTTCATAGTCGGCGAAGGTCTGCGCGAGCACCGAATCAATCGCCCCGCGGAGCTGATTGATTCGGTTGTATGATGGAACAATTACGCTGAAAAGCGGCACATCAGCTTTTGCGCTGCCTTTCCGCGTTAAGCGCGTCAAGGCAGCATTCAAAAAGAAGCCTCGCCGAAGACACGCCGGATCTTTCAACAGGGTAGATGCGGCCGCTTTCAGAAAGAACTTCGGCATACAGCCTGAGCGAGCCGCCGCACCCGTCAAGAAGCGTATTTTTTATTTTCAGGGCGGCGCCGGGCAGGGCATTGACTGCCTTGATTACGGCATCGTGCAGCCGCTGTGCCTCGCCGGAAACAGTCAGCGGCCCGCTGATCGTCCCGTACGGTTTTACTTCGGCATCTATGCGGAACATATATTCGCCGGCTTGTTCCGATACGGTTTCTGAAAAAGCCGATACCATGAGAGGACTTGCGGAAACGGATGCCGTCAGGTTCATATCAGACAATATGCAAATAAATTCGGTGATGCCCGTAACTGTTGAAAGCGTTCCCTTTATGCGGGCGCTTATGCTCTGCGCGTTTTCGTCCTCAAGTTCGAGCCCCAAGTAACGGCCGGCAAAAAGCCGCACTCCGGCTTTTCCGGAATGGCGCGACAGAACAATCCGTTCGGGAACCATATCAAGCTCTTCGATTACAGAAAGGCAGTATGTCCTTGGATCTTTCGCAAGGCTCTGCTGATGAATTCCCGACGCGTGCGCCCGCGTGTTCCAGCCGCTCAAGGGTTTCATAAGCGAAAAGGCCGTGCCGCTAAAAAGGGACGCGGATGAAATAAGGGCGCCGATTTCTTTTACCTGAAGGGCGGTGCGTACATTATATATATCCTGATGCTCGACAAGGCTCGCGAAAACCTCCTCAAGCGCGGCATTGCCGGCGCGTTCCCCTATGCCCAGTATCGACACCTCGGCCTGGTTGCAGCCGGCCTTGATCGCCGCAAGAGTGTTTGCGCACGCAAGCCCCAGATCGTTATGGCAGTGCGCGCTCAATGCCGCTTTTCCGGAAGCGAAAGCCGGAACATTTTTTATAATAAAGCCGATGAGTTCCGCGAGACTATCGGGACAGGCCGCGCCCGCCGTATCCGAAATATTCACAACAGCTGCCCCTGCCTCAACAGCCGCGGCGCAGTATTCTAACAGAAAAGAACGGTCGGCTCTGGTCGCGTCCTCGGCGCCGAGTTCCACGCCCGAAGCAAGACCGGCCGCGAGCGATACCGATTCCACAGCCATGGCCAGTACTTCGCTCTCGGTTTTTTTTAATTTGACTGATATATGCCTTTTGCTTACAGGAAGCGAGATGTGAATCGTGCCGCGGATTCCGCCTTCAAATACCTTTGCTGTTTGCACAATTTCGCGCGCCAGTCCTCTGCTGAGCACCGCAATGATTGCCTTATGGTCCTCGCCGCCGGACAGCTTTACCGTAAAGTCTTTGAGTTCAAGAGCGGCGGCGCGGCACATGTCAAATTCGGCCTGAGACGAAAGCGGAAAACCAGCTTCAACGACATCAACTCCCGCGGATACAAGCAGCCGGGCAAGGTGCAGCTTGGCCTTCGCGGAAAACGCAAAGCCCGCGGATTGGTCGCCGTCTCTCAGAGTAGTGTCGAAAATTGTTATGCGGCGTAAGGTATTATTCAGCATGTTGTAATATTACTATATATATTGGGGGATGTCAAGCAAAAATGTCTGACTCATGCTTTTATCTTTCTTTCCCACTCAAAGGCTGTTTTGCAAATGTACTCAATGTCATCGTGCTCCGGCTTCCACGCTGTTTTTTCAAGAATTTTGGAGTTATCGGCCACTATAATTGACGCGTCACCGGCGCGGGGAGATGTTTCCACAACCTTAAAATCAACGCCGCTGACCTTCTTGACAGCAGCAATGACTTCTTTTACCGAATATCCCTTACCGTACCCGCAGTTGAAAATATCGCTGTCATGATTTTCCAAATACTCTAACCCTGCGCGGTGAGCGGCGGCCAGATCGTCAACATGAATGTAATCGCGCACGCCGGTTCCGTCGCTCGTATTGTAAGATGTTCCATAGATGTAGAGCGCGTCCCGCATGCCGAGCGCGGCTTGGCTTGCGGCCTTTATGAGATGAGTAGCATTGGGGGTTCTCTGTCCCACGCGCAGTGAGCCGTCCGCGCCGGCAACATTAAAGTACCGGAAAATACAGTACTTGAAGTTCTCCGCGGCTTTTGCCGCGTCCTGGAGAATGCGCTCGGTCATGAGTTTTGACATGCCATAAGGGTTTAAAGGTTCCTTGAAGTCATCCTCTTTTACCGGAATGCGCTCCGGGTTGCCGTATACCGCGGCTGTGGACGAGAAGATGAAATAGCGCACATTGTGTTTTATGGATATATCAATCAGATTTGCCGAGTTTACAGTGTTGTTCTTGTAGTATTTGAGCGGCTTTCTTACCGATTCCTCAACCTCAATGTTCGCCGCGAAATGAATAACGGCGTCAAATTTTTTGCGCGCAAATATTTCTTCAATTTTACCGGTCGAGGCGAGGTCCTCATGGATAAATTCACCGTAAAGCACGGCTTCCTTGAAGCCGCTGCTTAAATTATCAACTACTGTTATGTTATGCGGAGTATTTTCGCCGAAATGTTTTACAACATGGCTGCC
>JAITPE010000181.1 GCA_031289575.1 Spirochaetia bacterium
CCTGTCCGATGTTTCTTAACGGCCTTGGCATAATTTCCTCCAAGACATAAATTAATGTCTGAAAGATATACGAATTTCAACGGCGTTTGATTAAAAGATTTTTGGATTTTTTTCTAAAAGCGGCAAAAAAATTCATTTTTTGCCGTTTTTAGCGGACTCTGCTCTATTTTTGGATGACATGGGAAGAAAACGGGCGAGGAAGGACCCTTGCTCACCCCGGGGTCAGAGCAAGGGTCAGGCAGCAGCATGTTTCCGGCAGCAGAGATGGCGAGGCAGCGAAGATGGACGGCAAAAGGCGAAACCGGACGGAGCGAAGCGGAGGACGGTTTTGGCGGGGCGGCAAAAAGGGGGGTTGCCATATTCGGGTGAGTACTGTAGAGGTTCGATATCTCATGGATCCTCTTCTCTCCGCGTACGGCCTCTAACGCTATCTTTGCCTTAAACTGTGTATCATATTTTTTTCTCATAAAATAGTCCTCCCTTTGCCTTTTCCAAGGCTTACATTCCCACTTTATTTTAGCAAGTTTTTTGTCTTGCTTTCAGGGCTCAGTATACTCAGACGAATTGCCCGCAAAGGCCGCGCAGAATAAACACCTGAAAAGAGTTAAAATAATGCTCAGCATTCTTCAATTTTATGTTGACAAATAGTAATGCAAGATATTTAAGTACGTTTAGACGCACTTAAAAGATAAATTTGCGCTAAACCGCATTCTTAATAGGTATTTGCCGCGTTGATAGCGCGGTTGTAAAACACAGGAGGAGAGCATGAAACTAATCGGCGCTTCTTTCCTCATGATTCTTGCTATGGCAGTGGCCGCGTCCGCGAAAAGCGTTGACCACTCCCAGTTCACAGAACTCAAGAGGAATTTTAACAGCCCGGAAGACGTAACAAGGGCATGTCTTAGCTGCCACAATCTTGCCGGACAGGAGGTTATGAAAACTTCGCATTGGCTTTGGAGCAAACAAGCATCCAACTATCCGGGCAAAGAAAAACAGGCCGTTTCTGTCGGTAAAAAAAACTTAATCAGCAATTTCTTTCCGGGCATTGCCTCTAACGAGGCTGCTTGCACAAGCTGTCACATAGGCTACGGTTGGAGAGATAATGGTTTTGATTTTACCAATGCTTCAAAAATTGATTGCCTCGTATGTCACGAGCAGAGCGGGAAATATGTAAAATCTCCCAACGGAGCCGGCTACCCGTCTGTAAATGAAACAAACTATCAGGCGGCCGCGCAAAGCGTTGCGAAGCCAAGCAGCGCTAACTGCGGACAATGTCATTTTAATTCACACGGTGAGGGAAGCGGTGTGCTTCGCGGAGATCTGGATAAGTCGCTTATTCAGACAAATTCCGGCAATATTGATATTCACATGTCGCCTGCCGGAAGAAAAATGGCGTGCGTTGATTGTCATGTTACCAAAAATCATGACATAAAAGGACGCGTTTATTCCGTATCAGCCGGCGGCAAAGACCGGATAAGCTGCGAGCAGTGCCATACAAGCAAGCCTCATACGCAAAAACGTTATATTGAAGAATCCACGCTTGTTGGCGAGGACGGTCATTACGATACCTTCAATTATCAGACTATGCTGTACGGAAGAGAGACGCCGGAAAATTCGTTCCTGCACCGCCTTCTTGATTCGCATTACAGCAAGGTTTCGTGTCAGGCTTGCCATATCGATCATTACGCCAAGCCCCGCAAAACAAGGCTTAGCTGGGACTGGTCAAAGGCCGGGCAAAAACCGGAAGATACATCAAAGATTAAAGACGCTGATGGAGACATTCTCTTTAGCGCGGACAAAGGACAGTTTACCTTGGGAAAGGATATTGCGCCGGAATACAGGCTGCTCGGCGGCAGGGTATCACATGTGCTTGCCGGAGACAAAATTGATCCGTCGAATGGACCGGTTCTGCTGAATCCCGTTACGGACGCCGAGACCGATGGAAAAATATGGCCGGTAAAAGTAATGAGAGCCAAGCAGCTCTATGACACAGAAACCAAGTTCCTTGTTATTCCAAAACTTTTCGGCGGAGCGGGCTCCGGAGCCTATTTCAGTGACCATGACTGGCAAAAGGCCGCGAGCGCGGGCATGAAGGCCGCCGGACTTGAATTTAGCGGAAAAACCGACTGGGTTGATACCGAGATGGTTCTGCCTATAAATCACATGGTCGGCAGCAAAAAAGCCGCTCTTGCCTGTGAAGACTGCCACAGCCGGGACGGAAGGCTTGAAAATATTCAGGCCGGATGGGTTCCAGGACGCGACAGGAGCCTCTTCCTTGACATAGTTGGCATTCTCATGCTGCTTGGCGCGCTGGGCGGGGTTGCCTTCCATAGCTTCCTGCGTTATAAGTCAAAGAAGGGGGAATAGTTAATGAAACAAAAAGTATACATGTATCAAAAGTTTGAGCGGCTGTGGCATTGGCTTCAGGCTCTGCTGATTTTCTTTTTGGCCCTGACAGGGTTCGAAATACACGGCAGCTTTTCTCTCTTCGGCTACCAAAACGCCGCGGTATGGCATACTTATGCTGGAATCGCCGAAGTCATTCTCTTTGCCTTCGGCGCCTTCTGGTTTTTTACAACCAGAATCTGGAAAGCTTATGTTCCGACAACAAAGGGACTTATTGACCAGATGATGTTCTACGCAAAGGGTATTTTCAATCATGAGCCGCATCCGTACAAAAAAACACCCGAGATGAAACTCAATCCATTGCAGAGATTAACGTATCTCGCGTTCGGATTTTTCATGATGCCTCTTATGATTATAACAGGCGTCATCTATGTCTTTGTAGTCGACGGAACAATTGTGATTTCGCCCTTCTGGCTGTCGATTATTCACACATTCGGCGCCTTTCTTATTATTGCCTTTGTTATTACGCACATATATATGACCACAACCGGCCATACTATACTTGCCGATACAAAAGCAATGATAACAGGCTACGAAGAATTGGACGATGAAGAGCATCATCACCACGGCTAAGAAAAATTTTGCTTAAACATATAAAAGGCGTCCCTGACGGGACGCCTTTTTATTTCCTGCCAAAGCAGCCCCCTTATGCGAAAGAAAATAGCTTGCATAGTATCAGGCGCTTTGTAATATGTGCGGTCGGCATTTAACGGCTGGCATTTAAAATCAGGATATACAAAAAATGGATAATATAAAAGAAAAGTACACTTCATATATAATGAGCGGAATCAGGCGTCCGGCCGCGTTTCTTGTTGAATGTCTCGTACGCCTTTTGTTCCGCAAAATCGCCTTTGAAAAAACGAGCCTTGAGACATTGAAGAACTACGCCGGAAAGGGAAAAATAGTATTCGCGTCATCGCAAAGCCTTACATCATCATTCTTTTTGTTCGCGAATCTTCTGCGGAAACACGAATTGCCCGTCCCTACTCTTGCTCTGGGCTTTAGGCCGTACGCTCTTCAAGTGCTCGTAGTCTCTATGGAAAAGTTTTACAACAGGGCGGCCTCGCTTCTTGGCATACACAAATATATAGAAGTCAGCGACGAGGAGTATATGGAGCGCGTACTCAACAACGGGGCGGGCATAGCAATATCGCTCTTGTCAAGATCGCTGCTCTTGAGAAGGTATATTGACATAAAGGCCGATTTTATACAAAATTTGGTTGATCTGCAAAAGAAAAGCGAAGAGCCTATATTTATTTTTCACCAGATGATGTTCTGGAACCAGAATCCGGAAAGAACCGAGCCTAATGTGTCGCCTAAAGCCGCGGGAGACAGGGGGCTTCTCTTCGGTTTTTTCACTACGAAGAGAAGCCTGAGCCCGGCCTTTATTCATATATGCGATCCAATAAACCTCAAGGAAGAAATCAGGAAATCAAAGAGCGGTGACAGCGCAGCCATAAGCTCCGCTGTACGCGATAAACTGAGCGATATCTACAACAACGAAAAGCGCGCAGTCCTTGGGCCTGTTGTAAAGAGCCGCTACGAGATGATGGAAAAGGTTTTGCTTCACAAAAATGTTATTGATGAGATAGAGCGTCTCGCTGCCCTTAAAAATGGCAGCGAGAAGAAACTCAGGAAACGCGCCTTCAAGTATTTTAACGAAATATCCGCCGATTTCTCCATTAACTATATAAGTATCGCGAACAAATTTCTCGGTTTTGTTTTCAGGAAAATTTTTGACGGCATCAGCTTTAATATGGATGATTTTAGAACGCTGCGTGAGGCATCCGGAAAGGCTCCCATCATTATTGTTCCAAGCCACAAGAGCCATGTTGATTATCTCATTATAACGTGTCTTTTTTACCAGAATAAGATCATGTCTCCGCATGTTGTTGCCGGCATTAATTTGAATTTTTTTCCGGTTGGGCATATTCTCCACCACGCGGGGGCGTTTTATATGCGCCGTTCTTTCAGGGGGCTCGACCTCTATGCCGTTGTTTTTAAACAGTACGTGAAGACCCTCGTAAGCGAGAGGTACCCCATTGAGTTCTTTATTGAGGGAGGGCGTACTAGAACCGGAAAGCTGCTTTTTCCTAAATTAGGCATTCTTAAATATCTTGTGGAATCGGTTGACGAGGGCTACAGCGATGATCTGATGTTTGTTCCGGCCACAATTAATTATGACAGGGTTCTTGAAGAAAATTCATATTCCAGCGAACTCAAGGGCAAAGAGAAAAAGAAAGAAAGTACCGTTACATTTGTTAACAGCAGCCGTTCTATGCTTAAAAGAAACTATGGAAAGGTGCGGTTGAGCATAAATACGCCAATCAGCTTTAAAGAGCTGCGCAAACAATTCAAGGACAAGTCGAGCGAAACCGAAGATTTGGCAATGTTTCTCGCCCGCCGCATAAACGAGATTACAATGGTGACGCCGTTTTCTTTGGTGACTACCGCGATTCTTTTTTCGGGCTCAAGAGGGTTCTCGCTTCCGATTCTCTTTGAACGGGTACAGCGGCTTTACGACTACTTGTCTTTTCAAAAAGCGCCTATGGCATCCATGCTGACCGATGAGGGCATAGAAAAGAGCGTGCAGCATGTTATCGAGTCATATAAAAATGACTCGATAATCGGATTAATAAAAATGTCGGAGGTGCAGACACTATCGGAAAAAGCGCCCGATGATATTTTTCTCTTGAACGAGAACGAAAGAATAAGAATATCATTCTACAGAAACACAATAATTCACTATCTCATTCCGGTGAGCTTTATGTCTATCTCGCTTCTCTGTGCCGAAAATGAAACATCGGTTTC
>JAITPE010000281.1 GCA_031289575.1 Spirochaetia bacterium
CTTTGCGGTTATTTTCTTCATTGATTCCTTAAGTTTATGATGTTGTGCTTGGCGCCGGATTGGCGCAGTCTGCCCCGACGCGAAAGAGTGGCTCTGACCCCCAAAATTAATTCACTACCCAGTTCAGACATCTTCGCCCTCTGCCCATATAACGCGAAATAAAATTCGTTGACATATTCGCATTATCCGGCCGTATCATGCTGTTTGCGTAAGCAAATAAGGAGAATTATATGTTCAAAAAAATCAAAGAACGTCCTGTACACTTTTTATTTCTTTCTTTTGCGGTCGGCCTTATTCTTGGCATTAACATGTCCTTCGTCAGCTCGGCCGAGGAACCCGCCCACAAGTACCTTGATTACTTTCACCAGGTTTATCAGACTCTGCGCGGAGAATACGTCGAGGAGGTCGATACAAAAAAACTTTTCTACGGAGCGATTCAGGGTATGATAGCGGCCTTAGACGACCCGTTTTCGCGCTTTTTGGATGAAAAGGCGTACGATGAATTGAAAGAGGTAACCACAGGCCGTTTTGTAGGCGTCGGAATTGAAATTACAGTTCAGGACGGCAATATTATTGTCATATCCCCTATAGATGATTCGCCTGCCATGAAGGCCGGGATCATCTCCGGCGATATTATAACAACGGTAGACGGCTCCGAAATTAAAGGAAAAAACCTTCCAGACATAGTGAATATGATAAAAGGAAAACCCAAGAGCAAGGTTGCCCTGCGCGTAAAGCGCGAAGGCTTTGCCGAGCCGATTGATTTTGAACTTGAAAGGCTGCCCATAAAAATACGGAATGTTGACTATTCGATGATCAGCGGAACGGATATAGGTTATTTGAAGATCAAGAATTTTGACTCAAAAACCGCTCAGGACACATCCGACGCGATAAAGTCCCTGAAGAAGGAAGGAGCCGCGAAGTACATCGTAGACCTGAGATATAATCCCGGCGGGCTCTTGACATCCGCTGTTGAACTTTCCGGACTTTTTATTGATAAGGGCAAGGTCATTGTCTCCACACGGGGCCGGGCGGGAGTTGAAAACGAACGCGTTTTTACATCGGAAAATCAGCCGCTTTCAACAGATGAACTAATAGTATTGGTAAACAAGGGAAGCGCGTCGGCATCAGAAATCTTTGCCGGAGCGATACACGACAATAAACGCGGCAAGCTGCTCGGCGAGAAAACTTTCGGCAAAGGTTCTGTTCAGAAAACCTACCAACTTGACGAAAATATAGGTATAGCGGTTACTATTGCTAAATACTATACTCCGTCTGGGGAGATGATCCACAAGAAGGGGATTATGCCTGATTATGTTATAGAGCAGGAAAAAATAACTCCAAAGGATCTGGAAGCGATTAAGAATATCAACACAAATAAGCTGATGGATAAATTTGCCGGAACCGCAAAAGAGTATAACGATGACGCAAAAAAGGCATTCTATGAGTACCTTAAGAATAACAATATAGATATAAGCCAGCGCACGGCCGACAGTCTGTTAAAGGAACGCCTTTTAATTTACAAAAAACGTCCGGCTTACGACCTTGAATTTGACAGGCAGCTTGCCGGAGCTGTGGACATTCTGAAAAAACAGGTCAAGCAGTGAATGTCATAGGACTTGGATTGGAGAGTTCCTGCGATGAAACAGCCGCTTCCGTTGTAAAAAACGGAAGCGAGATTCTCTCCAATATTATTTTCTCGCAGGTCTCACTGCACAGGGAGTACTCCGGAGTTGTGCCCGAAATAGCGTCGCGCGCCCACTTAGAGGTTATCAATGGGCTGATTGATACGGCTCTTGCAAAGGCCGGAGTCTCTTTCAATGATTTAAACTATATCGCGGCCACAAACAGGCCCGGATTAGTAGGCTCTTTGCTTGTCGGTCTTCAGACCGCCAAGGCAATTTCTTTTGCGCTTGATATTCCGCTCATTGCGGTCAATCACTTAGAGGCGCATTTGTACGCGGCTTTTCTTGAAGGCCGGCAGGAACTGCGATTCCCGTACATAGGCCTTTTGGCAAGCGGAGGAAACACAGCCGTGTACGAAGTAAAAGGCATTGGAGACATGGAATGCATAGGAAAAACCATTGATGACGCTGTCGGCGAAGCCTTTGATAAGGTCGCCAAATATCTGGGGCTTGAATACCCGGGCGGGCCTGTCATTGAAAAATTGGCATTGGATGCGGTAAAAAAAGAGATGCTATTCCCAAAGATTCTTACAGCCGGCGGTGATACACGATTTTCGTACAGCGGCATTAAAACCGCTGTAGTCAATTACATCAACGCGAACCCATCGGCAGACAAGGCCGAAATAGTTTACGCATTTCAAGAGCGGGCTCTTGAATTGCTCGTACGCCGCGTTTTCGCCTTCGCGCGAAAACGCGGCATCAAGAGAATTGTTGCTGCCGGAGGAGTTGCCGCCAATGGGCGGCTGCGCGCGCTTCTTAGCGCGGCAGCCGCCGGCGAGGAAATCATAGCCCCGCCGCCGGCGCTGTGCGCCGACAACGGGGCTATGATTTCCGGGCTTGCTTTCCATTACTATATGAGGAAAGAATTTGATGATTTGAGTGTCGACGTGCGTTCAAGAGTTCTTGAACGCAGATAAAATTTTCCAGGACGGAGAGGCGCATGGTGAATACGCAGGAGAGTTACAATAATCTTTTGGATGTTATCATTAATCAGGAGAAAAAACCAAAATTTTCGGGAAACGCTGCCGAAATGTTCAGGTACCTCATGGTTAATTA
>JAITPE010000291.1 GCA_031289575.1 Spirochaetia bacterium
AACCAAAGGCACAATGGAGAGCCTTAGTCTGCGACCGAGGAGAGCCTTAGTCTGCGACCGATTGAAAAAGCAAAAATCTCTTGCGCGAGAAAGCTGTTCAACGAGCTTTCGTCTAGCAAGGTAAAATATCACGATGTGGACAGCTATCAAAGCCTGCTAAATATTATAAATTCGCTTTAGGGAGGGCTTGGAACACCCAGCATATCAGTTGAGCAAGTTGAAAAACTACATGAAGACATTCCACTGTTGCACTTCAATCTTTAATTCCACTATTTGTTTTTGCGGTCAAGCGTTAATTTGCTTTACAAAAGGCGCGGATAGCCTTATTATATCCTATTATAATGATATTTTTTACCGGAGACACGCCATGATTAAGTTTACAAAGATGCACGGCATAGGCAATGATTATATATACATAAACGCCATTGAACGCTCGGTCAAAAATCCGTCGAAGCTCGCTTCGGCCATGAGCCACAGGCATTACGGCATTGGCTCCGACGGGTTGATTCTTATAATGGAATCCAAAACGCAGGGCGCTGATTTCAGGATGCGCATATTCAACGCGGACGGAAGCGAGGCCGAGATGTGCGGTAACGGAATCAGGTGTTTCGCGAAATACGTCTATGAGCGCGGACTTCATAGCTCCAAAGAACTTTCGGTCGAAACTCTATCAGGCATAAGAACATTGAAGCTCAATATCAAGAATCATAAAATAAGCTCTGTCACTGTAGATATGGGCGAACCGATACTCTTGCGCAACCGCATACCCATGATAGGCAGGGAAGGCACAGTGATAAACGAAGACCTTCCGCTTTTAGACGGTACCCATTTTGAAATAACAGCGCTGTCGATGGGGAATCCTCACGCCGTAATTTTTGTTGAAGATACGGAAAAATTTCCGGTGGAAAAATACGGCGGAGTAATTGAGAATCATGATCTTTTTCCGCAAAGGACAAACGTTGAATTTGTGCAAATACTCAATAAAAACGAAATACTGCAAAGAACATGGGAACGCGGCGCCGGAGAGACAATGGCTTGCGGTACCGGAGCGTCCGCCGCTACGGTAGCATCGATTCTTACCGGACAAACAGACCGCAGCCTTACGGTTCACCTGCGCGGGGGCGACCTCAAGGTTTCATGGGAAGAGCATGACGGGCATGTCTATATGACAGGCCCGGCTGTTGATGTTTTTGACGGAGTCTGGAAGGAGTAGCCGCCGGAATTTTTTTATCGGTTATTGGCAGCGAAGCAATCGTACCGGAAGAAGCGCTACCAGAATTTTTTATCGGGGATGCCGCCTTCAAGCAAAACGATGTTTGTTATATGCGGGATGTTCTCGCTGATGGTTTTTTCAACCGCCTTTCGGAAAAGCGCCTCGGATGCGGGCAGCGGCTTTACCCCGTCAACGAGAATGGGCGGCTCGCAGTCGATTGCGCACATATCCTTTTCGAGGGTATCCTTACTTTTTTCAATAAGCCATATCTTCCTTATATTCATTTCCGCGGGAACCGCAAGCGCTGTGCTCTGAAAAACAGAACCCTTTGCGACCGTATCAAAAAGAAAGCGGACAAAGCGTTCCTCGTTTTCAAAAGAAGGCGCGCGGCGCTTTTCATTTATGAGCGTTTCTCCGTCAAGAGCGGGCAGGTAAACCGTAATCTCACGCTGACTAAAAATTGACGGAGGCTCCGGAAAGATTGAAAAGATATTCTTGTCGGCGTGGTAGCAGAACATCAGGTAATCAAGGAAAAAGAGCGCGGACAGTGTAATAATCAGCCTTAGGTTAGTCTGCCTGTTGTCCCATTTGTAGGGCCGGCCGTTCATAAAGGAAGCTATAGAGTCTTTGGCCGCGGAGAAAAGTTCTTTTGAGCGGGCAAGCGCTTTGTTTAAAAGCGCTTTGGGATTTATGCTTTTAATGAATTTTGCGGCTTCGCCGCAGCGCTTTTTGGTTTCTGTTCTAATGTTCATATAGGCCCTCTATGATTTCCTTCTTTCGGCATGACGAGTTTAAAAGCAAGAATTTTTTTTGAAAGGAGGATTTTTTAAGTACAGGACAGGCTCCGCCAAATGTGCATAAAATACTTGCATTTTTTAGTTGCCTATAAGACAAATAGAAAGATGAAAAAGAAAAAAGAAATCACAATCCGTTCGAGCGCGGCGGAGTATCTGACCTTTGTCGCGGCGACCGGTGATAGCGAAGAAAGCGTGGAAATGCGCTATCAGGATGAGAATATCTGGCTTACACAAAAAATGATGGCAACGCTGTATGATGTGGAAGTGAATACCATTAACTACCATATTAAAAAAATTTTTGATGATTCGGAATTGCAGGAAGATTCAGTTATTCGAAATTTTCGAATAACTGCCTCAGAAGGTTCACGGCAGGTCAACCGGGATGTGAAGCATTACAATTTGCAAATGATTATTGCCGTAGGCTTTAAGGTTAACTCAGCTCGTGCTGTGCAGTTCCGAAAATGGGTCAACAAAATTGCCAAGGACTATACAATCCAAGGCTGGGTAATGGACGTCCCACGTCTTAAAAATGGGCACGCGTTGACAGATGTGTATTTTGAGAGACAGCTTGAGCAAATTCGTGAAATACGTTTGAGCGAGCGCAAATTCTATCAAAAAATCACCGACATATATGCTACCGCTTTCGACTATGACAGGGAAGCAAAAATTACGAGGGAGTTTTTT
>JAITPE010000296.1 GCA_031289575.1 Spirochaetia bacterium
TCATGAGAACCAATATCCACAAATCAACCAGTTGATTGGAATGTAATTTTTTGTAGGCTTTTTTGAAACGATTGGTTTGAAGTATGAGCATCAGTATTTTCTGAATTCAAATGGCGATACGTCACCTGTTTCCATTTCCCGTTTTCCTTCCAACGCACCTTTTATGAAATCCAAAGGAAGCTCTGAATTTTCTTCAGCAATTTTACCCAAACGATACCAGTATTCAATCAATCTAACCACTACAGCCATAATCAGTCTCCTTGTAATTCAGCATAGTGTTTTATACCGAAATCTTTATCAATGCCGCGCTGCGGCAAACGGCGCTGATAGGGCTAGAAAGGTTACGTGCGGCAGGGAGTTTTCTGCGGAACTGTTTCAGAGTAAGCCGCTTGACAAGGGATTTCAATTATGGTGTAATACTTACAATGGCTGAAAAAATCATATTTGCAAGGTTTTTTAAGACAGTAGTCGGCAATGAACCGGTACGTGAGTGGCTGAAAAATCAGACAAAAGAAAACAAGAAACTCATCGGCGGTGATATAAGTGCCGTCGAATGGAAATGGCCTGTCGGTTATCCACTTGTTAGTAAGTTGGATAATGATCTATGGGAGGTTAGAACACATTTACCGGAAGGTATTTGCCGGGTTTTTTTCACAGTTTGTGGAAATTATATGGTGCTTTTGCACTCCATGATTAAAAAATCGCAAAAGACACGACAAGATGATTTAGACTTGGCAAAAAACGCAGGGATTTTGTTTTATCAGGAGGGTTAGAAAATGAATAATAGTGCGATTGGCAGTAGTTTTGAAAGTTTTCTTGAAGAAGAAGACATAAAAGAAGATGTGGAAACTAACGCTGTTAAGAGAATTATAGCGATGCAAATGCAAGAAAGCCTGAACAGGGAACATCTCACAAAAGCCGAATTAGCCGCTCGCCTTGAAACTTCTCGCGCCGCGGTCATGCTTTTGCTATGAATAAAACTATTTCAGTACATAAATTATCCGAGGATTCCGGCGTTTGTTTTGTTGACGGCACGGCAAGCGAGCGTGTCGGAATAGTCTGGCCTTTGACGGTCGAAGCGATTTCATTGAGCAAGGAGAAAAAGTACGATGCTGAACAGCGATTACAAAGACATATTACGCGCCTTATTCGACCAAAAGGTTAAATTCATCCTTATCGGAGCTTACGCAATAGCGGTTCATGGCTATCCGCGCACGACTATGGATATAGATTTCTGGGTGCTGCCTGATCACTCATTCTCCCACCAATCCGATTTACCATATTCCCACATTATTATCCCACTTGCCAATATAAAGTCCTTGCTTAAATAGAGCCTCATACACGGGCAACAGGAACTTTTTGATACCAGCCATAACAATCGGAAAATCAATGGGAACATCTGCAATCCCCACTCTGCACTGAAACGCCTGCCATTGTATCTGCTTGTTTGACGACAATGAAAAATCATCGGTAAAAATCATAGGAATCGCAGAAAACTCCGTATTCCGGCGTTTAAAAGTTTGAGATATTGCTTCGGACAATGAAGCTCCATCAAAACTAAAACTCCGGCTTAACTCATAAATATCATAAAAATCTTTCATCCGGCTGTTTAAATCCGCAAGATATACCATCGCATGAAACTTCTCCGCGATCACCGATTCAAGTGAATACACCTTTAATCGGGGCGGTTCCATATCCAAAAGTGATGGATAGGTCATGTCAACAGGCGCTGGAATAATCACATCATCAAATCCTATATCAAATTGTAAGTTATGACGACTTCGATCAAGATACGCAGTTAATTTAATGCGTACACCCGGATAGTCCGCATCTTCCTTTATCCTTTCGACAGCGATTCTTTCAGTCTCAAAATATACCGCGTCATCACAAGGAATCTTTGCGATTTCTGTGAATATCCTTGTCATCTCTTCGGGAGTATTTTTTATCTGCCGCGCAAGAAAATCAACATCTCTGGTTGCCCGCCCCCGATTATCAAGGAAGGTATAAAGCAATAAGCCGCCTTTTAGAATAAAGTTACCGACATAAGGCGATACGGACAGTCGGTACAGAAGCCGCTCTATGAAGTAATGCATTAATACGTAATTAAAATCTTTTGATTCTGAATCAGCTTCTTTCTTTAGTTTTGCTTTGACACTTTCGGCGGAAATCATGCGACTAATACCTCTAAATAAGGGAAGAGTACTCCCTTAATTTGAAGAGCCTCAGCATATTCGGATAGTTTTTGCAGATTCTTCCTACCGGCCATGTAATTCTTGAGAACTTCAAAAGCACAATCCTTGCCTATTTGAAGCCGCATACGAAAAAAATCACATACGGTACGTTCCCGATCATAGATTTTCATCTCATATCCGTCCTGCTGTATAATCTGGATACCCACCAGATAAATATGCGGAACCGCTTTGTATACTTTAATATGCAGATTTGCAGGCAGAACAGGGACACGCTTTTGAACCGGAAGTGTTATCTCCAACTTTTGAGGAATTACTGTTGTCAAATCATGATATTGCGCCGCCGAGAAAAGAGAAATTACGGCGTCAGGAACCAACACGGTAAGGATTTCGCGGGTGTTCATTTCATCCAGTTTAGCCGGTGAAATATAATACCCCCGGCGGAGCCGTTGAAGAAGACCGCGTTGAATGAGTTGGTTTATATCCTTCCCGCAAAGTCCGGCGCAACGCAGAACCGAAGTGCGGATAATTGGTCCTTGGCATATATCCTCGACATTCCTGATACGAGAACCGGTCATAAAATCACCTCCAAAGTGTATCATAAATTGACCTAACGGCGTTGTCTTAATCGTTATCGTCGTAGGCTTCCGCGTTTCTCCCCCCGCTTTCCTCAAAACTTCCTCTCACCCTCTTCAGGGCGACGGCGTTTACTTTTCATCCATAATACTCGCTCGGTCGAGCGAGTCGCTCATTCGGTAGTTTGAGTCGCTCATTCGGTAGTTTGAGCTCCTCATTCGGTAGGTTGAGCTCCTCATTCGGGAGTTTGAACTTCTCATTCGGTAGAATGAGTCGCTCCGCTCCACGATTGGACGGCCTACACGGACGGTGGAACGGCGCAAGCCAGGATGAAGTTCCGATTCCGTGTGTATGAAAAGTAACCGCCGCTGCCCTGCACCCTCTTGACTTTATCGCGCTCTCAGCCTATAAAGATGCCATGAAGACACAACACACCCCCGCAAGCAAGCAAGCAAGCAAGCAAGCAAGCAAGCAAGCAAGCAAGCAAGCAAGCAAGCAAGCAAGCAAGCAAGCAAGCAAATTATAAACATCCCGCCCGCTTTGTCAAGCCCCACTCACGCCTTTTCCTAAACTTCTTTTCTCTTTGCGCTGCCGGATTCCTAGCAGTATTAATACTCAGTGTACCTTGTCTGTTTTACTACTATATTGCTCAGGGTATTCCAATCAGAGAAGGAGTAACTGACGAGGTTGCCGAACCACATCATCGCTACAGTAGAGCCTTAGAAGGATTCGGATATGGTAGAACAAATAACGAAGGCTATAATAATCTTCTCGATTATGACGCGCAACAGATTGATATTCTGATCATGGGGTCTTCCCAGATGGAAGGCTATCAAATACCTCAAAGAAAAATAGCCGCAGCTCTGCTAAATAATTTATTTGACGGCTCAAAATATGTCTATAACATAGGTGTCAGCGGTCATAACTTTTATACCGTTGCCAATAATTTTGAAAGAGCCGTTAAATACTACCATCCAGAACAATACGTTGTTATCGAAATCGGGTCGGTTCAATTTGACACGCGCCAGCTTGAAGATGTTTTGAATTATCAGGTAAAATGGCTTTTTCTGGAATCAAATATTGGCGGCGTAAGAGGATTTCTTAGAAGCAGTTTATTATACAAAATACCATATATTAGACTGATTCGTAAGCAAATTGACTCTCTTGAAAGAAAAACCAGACCAAACAATACTATAGAAACAAATAAAACTTCTATTACGGAAGACTATACACAGAACCTGCTCGCCGTCATCTCCCGCCTGCGTCAAACCTGCGCCGATAATGACGTTACTCCGCTCATCTTTTATCACCCGCACCTGCTGCTCAACAAAGACGGCTCCGTTTCCGCAAACACTGACGACGAATATCTCGCCACATTCAAAAACGCCTGCGACACTAACGATGTACTCTTCGTCGATATGACCGACGCTTTCATCAGCGCATATAAAATGCGGCACGTCCTGCCTCACGGGTTTTTAAATACCGCTGTCGGCACGGGACATCTTAATAAAAACGGACACGCTATCATCGCCGCGGAATTATTTAAGCATATACAGGAACAACCATGATCTTTTCAAGCATTTCTTTCTTCGTGTTTTTTATCATCGTGCTCTTGGCAATGGCACTTACCAATTTAGGCGCAAGAACGCCGCTCACAGCGTCGCTCGCGGCGCGTCGCGCTATTCTGCTCGTCGCCAGTTACGTGTTTTACGGGTGGTGGGATTGGCGCTTCTGTCTGCTCATGCTGGCGTTGAGCGTCATCGCGGGGTATTCGGCGCTGAAAAATAAACGGGCGTTTCTCATCATCGGTATCGTTGCGCCTCTCGTTACACTCGGGTTTTTTAAGTATTTTAACTTTTTTGTGGCTTCGTTCACCGCCGCATTTGGATTGCAAAATAGCGGCGCGCTGCGTATTATACTGCCTGTCGGCATTTCGTTTTATACTTTCCAATCCATGAGTTATACGATTGACGTTTACCGTAAAAAATTACCAGCCGTGAGAGACTTTTCAAAACTGGCGCTGTATATCGCTTTTTTCCCACAACTTGTCGCGGGACCCATCATCAAGGCAGCGGACTTTTTACCCCAGCTTGAGGAAAATCGTAACGTAAATTTAAAAAACCTTAAAATAGGTATGCAGATTTTCCTGTTCGGGCTGTTCAAGAAAATAGTAATCGCTGACAGACTGTCGGTTTTTGTTGACGATGTGTTCAGGACGCCAAAGGCTTTTCACGCTGTAACTCTCATTCTCGCGCTTATTTCTTACGCTATTCAGATATATTTTGATTTCTCTGGATATTCCGATATGGCTATTGGCTGCGCGAAATGCCTCGGCTATGATTTTAATCGCAACTTTAACCTGCCGTATATTTCCCGTAATATCAGCGAATTCTGGAAACGCTGGCATATCAGCCTTTCATCCTGGCTGCAAGAATATCTCTACATCCCACTCGGCGGCAACAGACGCGGCGTCCCAAGAACTTACCTAAACCTCTTCCTCACTATGCTGCTCGGCGGACTCTGGCACGGCGCAAGCTGGACTTTCGTACTTTGGGGCGCCGCTCACGGAATCGCCCTCTGTATTCACAGATTTTTAAAGCGTAAAACATTTAACGCTCGCGGAAAAATATATTCACTTGCCTCCTGCCTGCTCACAAATGTTTTCGTATGCTTTTGTTGGGTATTGTTTCGGGCTGATACTTTCTCAACAGCAAGCGATATTTTTACCGGCATTTTCTCATGGCAGAACGGGATTATGCAGATATACTCATGGTCTGTCATTGCGATTATATTTCTCGCCGCCGGCTCTATAGCGGCGGTGTTAAAACAAAAAAATAACCCGCTGCAAACGACGGGTCTTGTCAGCGGATTTTATCCTATACTCGATCTGGAAAAATTCTGGCAACTGGTGCTTTTCTTTGTCGCCGCAGGAGGC
>JAITPE010000270.1 GCA_031289575.1 Spirochaetia bacterium
AATGGAAGCACAGAGCATTGGGTAAAGATTCAAGACAAACAGAAAAGAATTGGTTGGATATTCGGCGCTTATGGGCATGTTTATCGCGGCGGTAATAAATATGAAACTCCAGAAGAAGAGTTGGATTTTTATTACTACTCATGTAAAAACGAGCAAGAACAGAACCCGGCTGGTTTGTTTTTATTTTTTTCATTTGCGGCTTTGCCGCTCTTTATGCCGCGCCGGACTTAGGTGTTAACTCATACGCCACTGCCTCCGTCTTTTAGGCGCTTCTGCATCTGTTTCAAAGTTTTCAGATACGCATTTTCCACAAGGGACAGGTCGTCGGGTAGCTGCGACCGATAAGCGTCATATTCAACCATGAATTTTTGCCTGGCAAAAACAATATCAAAAACAAAATCCCCCGCTCGATTTTACTTCTTGACAAACTGTCCGCTTTATTTTTTCCTTATCATATATTTGATGGAGGTGGATCGTCGAGGTATAATCGGCTAAAGGGAGATTTCGTGGAACCATTTATTTTGGATAAGATAAATACTGAGCCTCATAGTTATCAGCAATTGATAACTCTCTATGATAACATAAAAACTTGCATAATTGAGGATATAACGATTATTCTTAAAAACTGGTTTGCTGCCAATTTAAGCGCCGCTCTCGGGGGAATTATTGATGAAGCCGCATCAATAAATAATATTGAAATATCTTCCCCTGATAAAAAGATATTATCAGTTTTGCAGAAAAATGGATTTTTAGCCCATTATGGACATACAAAAAAATATGATAGTTATAATACTACAATATCATACTTAAAGTTAAAATCTCAGGAAAGCCGCTATTTCCATGAATATGTAATGACGGAATTACTTACCCAACAAGAGCTTCCTGAAATGACACCCCAGTTAAAGAAGAAGATTGCGGAATCAATTTATGAAATCTTTGTAAATGCGCAAATTCATAGTGGAACCGATTATATTTATACCTGTGGTCAGTTTTTTCCTCAAAAGCACAGGATTGAGTTTACTATTGTAGATCGAGGGATAGGGTTTAAAAACAAAGTAAATCAACGATTCGGTAGAATTTATTCATCTATCAAAACGATTAAATGGGCTATTCAGGACGGAAATTCCACCAAAATTGGTATTCCCGGAGGGATTGGGCTGGCAATTTTAATAGAATTCATTAAAATTAACAAGGGAAAACTTCAAATCATCAGTGATGATGGGTTTTATCAATTATCCGCCGAAGAGGAAGAAACATATATATTTGATAGCCCCTTTCCGGGAACAATTATCAATATGCAATTTAGAACCGATGATAGTAATTCATATCAATTGGCAAGTGAAGCCAATTTGAATGATATTTTCTAAGAACAAGAGGAGTGATTTTATGAACGATATAGTAATCAATGTATATCAGGTGGTAGGGAATGACAAATGTGTTGAGGCTGATGATGGGGTTAAGGTCTATGAAAAGATCAAGTTGCTTCTTGCGGAAAAGAAAAAAATAATCCTTTCTTTTATTAATGTGGAAATGTTAACCTCAGCATTCCTTAATACCGCTATAGGCCAACTTTATAAGGATTTCAGCGAAGAAGACATAAAGGCTCTGATTACCGTCAAGGATTTACCTCCCGATGATGTGGTTTTGTTAAACCGGGTGGTGCAGAATGCAAAATTGTATTATAAGGACCCAGACAGAATGGAAAAATCAATACAGGATATCCTGGGTGAATAGTATAAACCGGTTTCAGAAATCTGATATTCCAAACCTCATAGGAAAATCAATTCTTTTTGATGCCAATGTAGTTATCTATATCTTCTGGCCGGTGCCGGTCAAGACATGGATGAATCAATATAGTACAATATTTAATAAATTATTAAAACAGCATAACAAACTTATGGTGTGTACATATATTATTTCGGAAGTAATAAACCGTGTGATCAGGATTGAATACGATAATTACAAAAACATAACAGGCAACTCCCCTGCATTTAAAGAATACCGGAATTCTCCTGATGGGCAAATAGCCCTGAATGATATTTATCTAATCATGCTGAATAAAATAATGCCATGCTTCGATGTTTGTGATAAGTCTTTTAACAAAACAGAATTGCAAAAATTCTTACAAGTAGATACTCTTGATTTCAATGATAAGATTATTCTTGATCTATGCAGGGAGAATAATTTTGTATTGCTTACCAATGACGCTGATTTTAAGAATACTGATATTGATATTTTAACAGTAAGTAAAAATCTCTTGAGAATCTGATGTCCCGGATCCAAATCAGGTTCAGGCAGAGCCTCGCCGCAGGCAGGAAATTATAGTCTTTATTCAATTCCTGCCCCCGCTCGATTTTACTTCTTGACAAACTGTCCGCTTTATTTTTTCCTTAGCATATATTTGATGGAGGCTGCTATGGCAAATAAACTTATAACAATACAGGACGCTGTCGCCGAATACACATGGGACGGCATGATGTACTCGCACGGCGCGGGCATCTCTGTCGGGTGCGATTCGGTCTCTTTCGGCAGAGAAATGGTAAGGCAGGGGCGCAAGCATCTTCACATGCTCACGCATTGCTGCACACAACAGCTTAATCTTCTCTGTGCCGCCGGCGCCGTTGACAAGCTTGAGATTGCCTTTACGGGACTTGAGGTTTACGGCTTCCCGAACGGATTAAGGCGCGCTGTTGAAAGCGGAAAAGTACAAATAGAAGACTATTCAAACCTCACATTCGGGCTCCGCCTTCTGGCCGGCGCGATGAACTGGCCCTTTTGCCCTACCATAAGCGGCTTTGCCTCGGACCAGGAATGGCGCAGCGGCTTCAAGCCCGATGAGTACCCATGTACAACAAAGATTCCGGAAGTCACCAATCCCTTTACCGGAAAGCAGGCCCATGTGCTTGCCCCATTAAAACCGGACATGTCCGCGATTCATGTGACAATGGCCGACCCGGAGGGCAACGCCATTATGCTCGGCAGCGAGTGGTGCCGCTTCGAGCTTGCGCGCGCTTCCAAGAAGGTTGTCCTGCAGGCCGAATATATTGTGGATACCGATTGTATGCGGCAGTTTCCCAATCTTGTGCGCATACCCGATTTTCTGGTAGACGCTGTTGTTTACGCTCCTTTCGGCGCGTGGCCCCAATGTTCAACCGGTCTCTATGACAGCGACGAGGAACACTACTATTATATGAACAACTGCATGAAGACCGATGAAGGTTTCATGAAATATAAGGCCGAATATATCGACAGCTATAAAACAAACAGCGAGTTCCTTGCCGTAATAGGAAGCGAACGAGCGGGTGCTCTGAAAAAAACAGCTACAGCCCACCTCATGGATCCTTACAGAAAATGGATCATGAGCGATGAACAGATTGATGAGCTCACAAAAAAGGGAGGGCGATAATGGATTACACAAAACAGGAAATGATGGCTATTGCCGCGGGCCGGGAGATATACGACAAAGAGCTTGCGATACTTGGAGTGGGTTTAAGCATGCTGGCCGGGTACTTCGCGAAAAAGGATCACGCGCCAAATCTTAAGGATTTAACCGAGAGCGGCATATACGGCTCAACGCCTGTAGGCGGGCTTCCGTGGGGAGTTGAGGATAACAGAATTGCGGCCAACGCTACATCCTTTACCAATATGATTGACGCGCTGGGGCCCATGGTTGCCTCGGGCAGATGCGATGTCGGCATAATAGGCGCGGCGCAGATGGATAAATTCGGCAATGTGAATACGACAGGCATGTGGGCCGAGCCGGCCAACCCGCGCTATGTTCCTCCCAAAACAAGGCTCGCCGGAAGCGGCGGCGCGCCGGAGATCGCGTCGGGCTGCAAGAGGTATATCATCATGGCCGCGCATGAAAAAAAGAGATTTGTGGACAAGGTTGATTATATATCGTCGCCGGGTTTTCTCACAGGCGGCACGGCGCGCGATGGGTATGGTTTTCCGGGCGGCGGCCCGTGCATGATTGTGACAACCCTCTGTATCATGAGGCCGGATCCCGATACAAGGGAGTTCATGCTTTCAGAGTATCATCCGTATACAACAATTGATGAGGTAGTTTCCAATACCGGCTGGGCGCTCAAGGTGTCGGCAAATGTGAAGATGACTTCGGAACCATCGGCAAAAGAATTAGAAAACCTGCGAGAGGTTGACACTACAGGCATGCTGCGCAAAAAGGAATAGCATGGAACTTGTAACGGAGAACCTGAAAATTATTGCCTTGAACGAGGAACAGTTCGCGCTGCTCATCCGCGGAATTGACAAGCTTGAAGACGCGCTCGGAATAGATGTTTCGAGCGAGCCCTTGGACGGCCCGGCAAAAACCGCGCTCCAATGGCTTTACGATGAGGGCATGAATGACAGGGAAAATTTTATATGGTACACGAGCTGGCAGCTTGTTCTCAAAAGCATGAACATGCTGATAGGCAGCGCCTGCTTTCTGGGAAAGCCGGGCGCGGACGGGCGGGTTGAGCTGAGTTACGGAATACACAAGTTTTGCCGACTGCGCGGCTACGAGGAAGAAGTTCTTTCGGCAATATGCGGGTGGGCATTTGAGCGGGGAGTAAAGGAGATCGTGAGCGGGAGCGACATGAACGACTATGCCGCGCAGAAGATTTTGGAAGTATGCGGATTCGAAAGTTTCGGCGCAAGCGAGGCCGAGGGGATTTGTTTTTGGCGCAGGAGCGCAGCGCAAGTGTGATTTTAAAAATTTAGAATATCTAAATTTTTTGAATAAATATTCTAAATATGTTAATTCTGATTGAGAAAAGCCTTGCCTTGGCCGACAATATAAAGTGATAAAATGCAATCACCGTGGAGGATATAATGAAAAAAATTCTGTTTTTAACCGTTTTTACAGCGGCTTTACTGGCTGCTCTGTCACTTGCCGCGCAGGACATGAAGGAGCCCGAGCGCAACGATACGCTTTCGTCCGCCATAATTGAGCAATACGGCAAGGACATGGACAAGCTTGTAGTTGACTGGAGCCAGAGGATCGCGAATCTCATAGAAAAATATGATTTGGTGAACACCAAAGATATCCGCGTACTGCCGTATCAGTCTGATTACGATCTCGGTGACGGGTATATTGAGCTCGAGAGGCACACTTTTATTAAGGATGCCGCCAAGAGAAGAGCCGCTTTCGGCTATAAGGAAATTCAGGGCATACTGACAAAGAGAATCAGAATCTATACCGATGGGAAATCGGTTTCCAAAATAGAAACCGATATTCAGGAAAAATTCTTTAACAACAGGCCACAGAACCGTGTAATCGTAGTTGACCCGTCGCCTACCACCGAAGGTACCGATGACGTAACGTTTACACATATTTATAAAGGCAAAACAATAATTGAAAACAAAAAATTGTCGGACATAAAGAACAAGTCCGATTCCCCGCTGCGCAACAATATTAAACGGGATTTTCTTGTGCCGAATCTTCATATATGCTATAATTTGCTGATGTTCATCGGAGAGGCCTATTACAGCTCGCTCAAGGACTCCGAAAAGTTTATGGATAACTTCTTAAAAGACGCTTTGACCGACGACTAATGATTATCCGGTTCGGCGTTTTGTGTCCTCTATGAATATTGTAAAGAATATTGTAAAATCATCATTATTGCCGGCGGCAATAATGATGATTTTTTTGTTACTGCCTCTGGCCCTTTTTGCGGATGACGCCGCCAAGAATCACAGCGGGGTCATTTACGGAATGGGCATTGCTATCTTGGCCGCGACGGTGACCGCTTATATAGGCCACAAGCTGAGGCAGCCTCTGCTTTTGGCCTACATTGCGGCTGGCATACTCATCGGCCCAAAGATAGGACTGGGACTTATCGGAAGCAGCGAAGAGGTTGACGCGATTTCGGAATTCGGACTCATTCTTCTTTTGTTCCTCATAGGACTTGAAATCGACATCAAAAAACTCAAAGAGGCCGGCAAGTCTCTGATTACAACCGGACTGACTCAGCTTCCGCTTACCGTGCTTTTGGGCATAGGATTTTTTCTTCTTCTTGGATACTCCGCCGGCGGTGATTATTCGCTCTTCTACCTTGCGGCTTGCTGCGCTTTGAGCAGCACGGCCATTGTTGTTAAGCTCTTGTATGGAAAGTTTGAGCTCGACAGTTTGGCCGGCAGAATAACCCTCGGCGTACTCGTGTTCCAGGACATTTGGGCTATTGTGCTTCTCGGCATCCAGCCTAATCTTTCCAATCCGGACATTCTGCAGATCCTCATTTCTTTTGGGAAAGGATTTATTCTTGTTTTTGCGAGCATGATGATCAGCAAGTATGTTCTGCACAGCCTCTTTCGTTCCATAGCAAAGATTCCGGAGCTCATTCTTATTTCTTCGCTCGGCTGGTGTTTCCTTGTGTGCGGCGCGGCCGGCAGGCTTAACCTCTCTGTTGAGATGGGCGCTCTCATAGCCGGAATCGCGATATCCACATTTCCGTACAACCTTGATGTAATGGCAAAGGTGGTGAACATACGCGATTTTTTTGTTACGCTGTTTTTTGTTTCACTTGGAATGAAGGTTCCTAATCCGTTGGATGATATGGGACTGCTCGCGTTTGCCGGAATAATATCTGTGTTTTTGATAGCGTCCAGATTCGCGGTTATTTTTCCTACTCTCTACGCCTTGAAGAACGGCCTCAGGGTGAGTCTTATAACGTCGATCAATCTTTCGCAAATAAGCGAGTTCTCTTTAGTTATAGCGACTCTCGGCTTAGAACTTGGGCATATAAGCGAGCGGACGCTTTCGGCTATTATTTTTGTGTTTGTAATAACATCTGTCACATCAACCTATATGATAAAGTTCAGTGATAATATTCAGCGCGCGCTTTCCTTTGTTTTAAAAAAGATCGGCTTGAAGGATATAGGTTTGGAAGACTGTGCCGATATGGACGCCTGCCTTGGCAGGGAAATAGTTCTGCTTGGCTTTTCGCGCTACGCGAGTTCACTCCTTGTTGAGATGATGGAGGAGGATGAAGACGGCGTTTCCCTGAAAGATAAAATTATCGTGATTGATTTTAACCCCGAGGTCCGAGGCTCGCTTCAAACTATGGGCGTGAAGGTAATTTACGGTGACATAAGCCATCCGGACACGCTGCATCACGCGGGAATCCATACGGCAAAAATTGTAATATCAACCATTCCCGATCCGCTGCTTGTCGGTACCGATAATCTCAAAATTATAAAACACATAAAAGAAGTATGCCCGGATGCCAAAATAATTGTAACAGCCGAGAGCATATCGCGCGCCATGAAGATGTATATGGACGGCGCCGATTTTGTGTTTTTGCCGCGCGTTATTTCCGCGAAGGTAGTACGGGAGACGATAGGCATAGCGCTCAAAGAGGACGGAGACTCCAAAATGCACGATCACAAAAAAAGAGAAATGGCGCTGCTTCAAATAAGAGAAGAAATCGTAAGCTGAACAACCCTTTTATTTTTTCCCTCGAACGGCTCCATAGTTCAGGGCGATACTCGTTTTTTCTTGCTTTTCCGCTCTGCTTCCCGGCGCTCTTTTCTATTCAATCCATCATTTGAAGGAGGCTTGTCACTATTTGAGCTATTTTTATTAAGCCGGGCATCAAATTTTTTCATCATTTCTTTGAAAGATTCCATTTCGGCATATAGCCTCTGGATAAGCTCAATTACCGCATCTGGCCCTTGATTGTATATCGCTATTATTTCTTCTCGTTTCATGATGCATAAAATAAATTACTATGCTCAAATTAATAGCATTTTTTTACCCTAATTTATTTTTTTTGCTGAATAGCAAGACCTGAATTTATAGTTTTGTACAACAGGAAGGGCACCAAAAAAATAATTCGCTGCCTATAAAAAAAGTTGTTGCAATCAAACAGGCCGC